>CAYZHB010000004.1:66894-67182 GCA_964478245.1 uncultured Desulfobacterales bacterium
GAATGGGGGCCGGAAAAGATCATCTCGCCAAATGTCCATTTCAAAGAAAAATCATGACGCCCAAATGTTCCGGAAACCTGTCCTCTTTGCGCGATCCATCGTGTCTGCCGGCTGTTGTAATCCACTCCCTTATCAATGGCAAACTGCAGATAGGTGATCACGGCCCGGCCCCTGTCTTCTCCCAGATCGGCCAGAATCTGCGGTTTCAGGCGGTTGAGTGTTTCGATCAGGGTGACATGGCCCAAAAGCTGCCTTGGAGTGAACATGTCGCACCAGCGGTTCATACCC
>CAYZHB010000004.1:67192-68546 GCA_964478245.1 uncultured Desulfobacterales bacterium
TTCACAGGCCGCATGTCATTGCCCTGAGGAAACTTTTCCGTAGGTATCAGGCCGGCCGCCTCCCAGCGGTCCCAGTTGTCGTTCAGGCGCTTTTCGGCTTTGTTCAAAGCGGCCAGATCAGCCTCATTGGGCGGCCGGAAAAAGCGAATTTTTTCGGTTTTGATCCGCCCTTTTTTTTCCCCGCTTTTATACCGCTGAGGCATGCCGTCCTTGTCCAGTTTCGGCTGAAAACGGACGGCCACCACGCAATAGAAACGATCCCGCCATTGACCGAAGAGCGATTCTCCCCTCGCCTGAGCCTTGATCTCGTCGCCATCAATGGCTTGGCGGCAGTGCACGCACCGGCCTATCCCGTTGCCGACAGTGGAAAGGTCTGGATCTTCGCCCCGCGGTCCCTTGCCGCCGGCAGCCCGGTACGTCTCAAAACGAACCGTCCCGTTCTGCCTGCGACCGTCGGGAATAACGGTCACGCCCCATTGATTGCCATCCATCTTGCTCAGCCAGCAGGTGTTGAGCAGCGGGGCTTCCCCGCCGCAGTTGGGGCAGGTGACTTGGCGGCAGTACAAAAAACCATCAAGTATCTCATCTTGAAAATAAGGGATCTGTTCCGGACAGCTTTTTAGATAATTTTTAAAATACTGCAATTCCCTGTCGGTTAACCTGGAAGCAGGGAACAAATCCTGTATTTGTTCCACCATTTTTTTACGGAGCTGATTACCCCATTTATGGATTTCTTTGCTTAATTCCGGTCCATACCTTGCCGGATATTCCAAGGTTGCATGTAGAATAACCGCTGCAACCGGATTTAATTCGTTTGCGATAACCTTGTGCCCCAATCGAAGTGTTTCGAAAGGAATGGAGCCGCCGCCGGCAGTAGGATCAAGAACAGTGACTTGTTTTTTGGGGGTTAGCGCAGGGGAGTTGGAATATGCCCGAGAATACCCGTATTTATCTTCGTTTGTTCTTATTTTATGCGCAGTCTCCCAGGCAATTCTTTCTTTTGCCCATGCAGGGTCAGCTGTTATTTTTAAAACTGGTAAGTTTTCCCCTTCAAAAGGCAAGGGGGCAGGAATTTGATGGATTTCTGATTCCCATTGCAGAAGGACTGGATCCCCGGATAAAGAAACGTCTTTTTCTCTAAGCTTTGCAATGAGATTTCTGTTTTGCTCTCGTCTTTCGTTTTCTTTTTCCAGCCAATTCAAGACTGTCTGATCAACCGGCAGCACCTCCCGGCTATCACCATCTTTCTGGATTTTATCCAATATCTTTCCGGTCAGGGGCCACTCTACGCCGTTAATCTCCACCACCCGTTTTTCAATGCCGAGCTGCCGAAGGAACCAGTCCGGATCGGTAT
>CAYZHB010000005.1:0-60518 GCA_964478245.1 uncultured Desulfobacterales bacterium
TCCGGCCTGCGGCCGGGCTCGAAGAGATGCGACTGCATACATTTCAAGCCACCCGCTTTGCGGGTGGCCGTTGACTCTCGTAAGCTGTTTTACTGTTCGGTCGGATCGGTTGTTATGGCTGTGATCAGTCGTTTTCCATGCAGATGCCGCACTGTTCACACGGCGTCATGGGGCAGGGCGGGGTGGTCCGCGCTTTTTGCGCTCTTGTGAACTCTCTTTCGAGATACGTTTTTTTGATGTTCGTGTCCACAATGTCCCACGGCAGGATGTCTTTTGTGTCCCACTGTTGATAAAGCACTTTGCGGATGTAATCCGCGTGGTGCCGTAATGCGGCCGTCCAACCGGAAGAGAGGGCCTTTTCAATAATACGGGCCCCGTGCCGGTCCGCTCTGGAAAGAAGCGCGTTGATTCTGCATGACCGGATGGAATCGAAATTTGCCTTTATGTTCGGCAGCCCTTTTAATCCGTTTCTGATAATGGCAAATTTTTCTTTTAACTCATTGTCATCTGCGAACGAAACCCATTGAAACGGGGTGACCGGTTTGGGGACAAACGGATTGACACTGACGGTTATTTCCCCGATTTTTTTCTTTTTTCTGGCGGATTCCAGGAACACAGCCTTTATGCGTTTTACAAGGGCTACAATGCCGGTGACATCGGTCATTTCTTCATACGGGAGTCCCACCATAAAGTACAGTTTCAGGTTCATGACACCGGCATTGACCAGAAGGGCGGTGCAGTTCAGTATGTCATCTTCGGTAATCTGTTTGTTGATAATGGCCCGCATTCTTTCGGAACCGGCTTCGGGGGCGATGGCGGCCGTTTTGACACTTGTTTCGCCGAGGCGTTTCACAAGCCCCTCATCCAGCCTGTCCGCCCTGAAAGAAGAGAAAGAGAGCATCAGATTGTTTGCCACCGCTTGCTGACAGATGCGGTTCACCCCGGGATGATCGGATACCGCGGTGCTGACCAGTCCGATCCTGTCTGTTTTTTCGGCTGCCTGTGCCATTGCGCGGGTTATGGTGTTCTCGGGATAAAAGCGCGGCGGCCTGTAAAGGAAGCCGGCGGTGCAGAACCGGCACCCATGCGGGCACCCCCTGCCCGTCTCGATGAGAAAGACATTTTTGAATTCCGTGTCCGACGAGATCACCGCGCTGGTGGTTTGTATCGTGTCCAGGTCGGATTTGCCGGTCAGGATGCGGGGCGGGGCGAAATCGTATGCCGGCACCCACAGTTCGAGGCCGTTCCGGTTGACGGGACCCGGGGTGTAGAACCTCGGTATATAGGCATAGGGGAGGTCGGCGGCCATTTTCCCCAGCAGGTCCTCCCGAGTCCCTTGTTCCCGGCAGATGTCCAGAAAGCGGTGTATAAACGGTTCCGCCTCTCCGAGCAGGAAGCAGTCAATAAAGGGGGCAAGGGGTTCGGGGTTGAGGAAGCAGGCAACGCCTCCTGCCGTCACCAGGGGGTGGGATTGGTTTCTGTCTGATGACCGCAGGGGTATGCCGGCTTCTTTAAGGAGCGTGACCACATTCAGATAGTCGTTTTCAAAAGAGATGGAAAACGCCAGAATATCGAATTCTGAAAGGCGCCGGTTTTTTTCAAAACTTTTTATGCCGGCGGTCTTTGCCTTTCTGCCGGGCAGAAAAGCCCGGTCGCAGGTCACTCCCGGTGCGCTGTTCAGGAGTCTGTAAAGCGTCTGAAACCCCAGGCTGGACATGCCGGCCCGGTATGTGTTGGGGTATACCAGGCAGCAGGTGATATCGCCCCAGTCTGCCGTGGGGGTTATAAAACGCTTTTCAAGGGGGGTGCGGCCGACTCCCTTTTCCCCTTTATTCATTTTGCATGATCAGTCCGCTTTCCGCCGCAGAAAAGTGGGAATTTCCAGATCATCTTCGTGATCGAAGGCAAATTCACTGAAGTTGTCGGTCGTATCCTGGCCCACTGCTTTCCGGTGTTTGATGACAATCGGATTGTCATATTCATCCCAGTTTTTCAGCTCTTCTTGGGTGGGCGTTCTTAATTTGCCTTTGAGCTTTTCGTTTTTGGAAGCGGTGTTCTGCCGATCCGATTTGGATTCAAACCGGTGGATGTTGTCGCCCGCTTTCTCCTCGGTACCGATGCCGGTGGCAATAACGGTTATCCGCATTTCATCCCCGAGCTTGTCGTCAAAGGTCTGGCCCCAGATGATCTCCGCATCATCCCCCACTTCCTGGTGAATCTTGTCCGAGGCTTCGGTCATTTCATCAAGGGTCAGATCACTGCTTGAGGTGATGTTCATCAACACCGCTTTGGCCCCTGAAATGGAAACGTCTTCGAGCAGCGGATGCGAGATGGCCCTTTCCGCGGCTTCCGTGGCCCTGTTTTCCCCGCTGGCGAAACCGATGCCCATCAGCGCCATGCCGGCTTTGCTCATCGTCGATTTCACATCGGCAAAATCGAGATTGACAAGGCCGGGCACCATGATCAGGTCGGTGATTCCCTTGACTGAGTGGTGCAGGATTTCATCCGCCTTGATAAACATGTCCAGCATTTTTGCCCCTTTGGAGGCGATGCCCCGCAATCGGTCGTTGGGAATCGTGATGACCGTATCGGTGATGGAGCGGAGCTCTTCAATTCCTTTCAGTGCCTGGACTTCCTTCTTTTTTCCTTCAAAAGAGAACGGCCTTGAGACCACGGCAACCGTCAGAATCCCCAGTTCCTTGCATATTTCGGCAATGACCGGGGAGGCCCCTGTGCCTGTGCCGCCGCCGAACCCGGCGGTGATGAATATCATGTGGCTGTTGTCCAGCGATTCCCGGATCTCGTCGATGTTTTCCAGCGCGGCCTCCCGGCCGATCCTCGGGTCCGATCCAGCCCCCAGCCCTTCCGTCAGCTGCGGTCCGAGCTGGATTTTCTTTTCCGCCTTGGAGTTGTCCAGTGCCTGGGCATCCGTATTGGCGGCAATGAATTTCACTCCCTCCAGGTTTGCCTGGATCATATTGTTGACTGCGTTTCCGCCGGCGCCGCCAACACCGATCACCTTGATTTTTGCTGAAGTTTCCTTTTCCATGTAAGAAAATGCCATCATCCCACCTCCTGTTTTTGGTTTATCAGTTGTTTATACTGGTTATACATTCATATTCTGTATCAAAAAGCTGTTAGCGCTTAGCTTTTAGCCCTCAGCTGTCAGCCTGAAGCGATCTTGAAACCTTTTCCGGTGCCAAGCGGATAGCTAAAAGCTAAAAGCTAAAAGCTAAACGCTAAACGCTAAAGGCTAAACGCTAAAGGCTAAAAGCTAAAGGCTAAAAGCTAAACGCTATATGATATCCTTAAACCACTGTTTCATTCTCCTCAGTATTTTTGAAAAGCCGGAATCCCCGGTTTTCCTGAACTCGCTGCCGCCGCTTTTCCGGCTGCCGAAAATAACGAGTCCCACCCCGGTGGCATACTCGGGTTTTTTCACCATATCTTTGAGCCCGCCGATTTTAATGGGTTCCCCGATCCGGACAGGGGCATTGATGACGGACTCGGCAATGTCGGCAAGACCGTCTATTACCACACTGCCCCCTGTCAGTACGAGGCCTGACGGGAAGGCGTTTTCAAGCCCGTTACTGTAAATTTCCTTTTTAAGTAAAGAGAAGATCTCTTCTATTCTGGGCTCGAGGATTTCAGCCAGAATATTTTTGGAGATGTTTTTGGTGCCGCGTTCGCCGACGCCCGGCACTTTGATGGTATCCCCTTTTTCAATATTGTCTGTAAGACAGGTGCCGTGTTGTATTTTTATCTTTTCCGCTTCGGTGAGCGGGGTGCGCAAACCGATGGAGATATCGTTGGTGAGGTTATTTCCTCCCAGGGGCAGTTCAAACGTGTACTTGATATTGTTGTCTTTAAAGAAAGCAAGGTCGGTGGTGCCGCCGCCGATATCGGCAAGGGCGCAGCCCAGCTCCTTTTCTTCGTCCGTGAGAACGGCTTCACCCGAGGCAAGGGACTCCAGAACGATGTCGCACACCTCCAGATCCGCTTTGTTGCAGCATTTTACGATATTCCGAACGGAGGGCACAGCCCCCGTGACAATATGGATCTTTGCCTCGAGCCGCACAGCGGTCATTCCCACGGGATTCTGAATGGCTTCCATGTCATCCACGATAAATTCCTGGGGTATGACATGGATAATCTCCCGGTCGGTGGGAATGGCAACCGCCTTTGCCGCATCCACGACCCTGTCCACGTCGCTCTGGGCGATCTCTCTGCCCTTTATCGCGATAATCCCGTGACTGTTGAGCCCTTTGATGTGGCTGCCGGCAATACCTACATACACGGAGGAAATGTCGCACCCGGCCATCAACTCCGCCTCTTCGACAGCTTTCCGGATGGAATCCACCGTCGATTCAATGTTGACGACAGACCCCTTACGCAGGCCGGTCGACGGGTGAGACCCCACGCCGATTATGTTGATTTCGTTATCAAGCACTTCACCCACCACGGCACATATTTTTGTTGTACCGATATCAAGGCCGACAATTATATTTTCTTCCGCCTGCATTTACGCCTCCCCTTTTATTATGTTCGGCAGTGCTTCTTTTTTTACCGTTCTTATAAAAATTTTTTCCGTTTTATAAAGATCAAATGCGCCGATTTTTCTGTCGGTGATTTTGGTGTTGAAATATTCGGCGATCAGAGCCGCAAGATGCGCTTTTTCCACAAAGCTTCCGAATCCCAGTTTCAATTGGACCGTTTCGTTCACGCAGTTTGCAAAATGACGTAAAAAGTCTGATGTGGTGATGGTAATGCCTGTACTCCGATTGGCATTGAGATGGTCTATTCTGCCGAAACGCGCCGTTTCCAGGACTTCAAGTGCCATGTCGAACAACTCGCCCCGGAACCGGTAGCCGCTGCCGTCTTTCTCAAGTGCTATTCCGGTTATCACCGGCAGGTTGGCGGTGTTTCTGACACCTTGGGTAACCTCTTTAAACGGCAGTCCCGCCCTGTTTATGACTATATCGGCAATGTCCGCTATTTTGACCACGGCCAGGGAGGATTGTTCGCTAACCGTTATCACAATCACGGAAGGCAGATCTCTTTTGATTGAAACCGTCCGGATCCATGGATGGCGCAGCACCCGTTTTTCCGCGGAAAACCGGTTAAACGCGAGACTGTTTTTTCCTCTTTCAAGCCGGGAGCGCTGGATTATCTCGTCGTCGTCCACTTTTGAATTGCCCGTCACCACTATTTTTTCTATACCGAAAAAATCGCACTGGACAATAAAATCATGCACGAAGATCGCGGACAGGCTCAGCAGGAGCAGGCCGCCGCCGAATAACAGTGCTTTCAGCCCGAATACGGGAGCGGTTCGCTTCCTGTCCCGAACGGGTTTCTTGTACCGGTTTTTTTTCTGCTTTTTATTCACCCTTTATTACCACCTCTGTTTCAAGTTTAATTGAAAATGTGTCAACAACTTTTTGTCTTACCATTTCCGCCAGTTCCAGAATATCAGCGCATGTCGCGTCGCCCGTATTCAGAATATAGTTTGCGTGGATGTCCGAGACCATGGCCGCTTTATGCTGTTTCCCTTTCATACCCGCTTTTTCTATCAGCATACCGGCCGGCATCCCCTTTTCCGGATTTCTGAAAAAGCACCCGGCACTGCGGGCCGATATGGGCTGCTGCCGCTTTTTTTTCTCAAGGGTTTCCCGGTGCCGTTTTTCAACGGCTTTCCTGTCGCCCTTTTCCAGCAGAAAGGTACACCCCGAAATAATTCCCTCAATCCCTCCAAGTTTTCTGTAGGCGGGCCTGAACGCCGACTTGTGGAAAATTTTCCTTTCACCGTTTTGCGTGATGGTTTCAATGGTGTGCGTTATCTCTGAAATTGTTTTTTCGGGTGTCCCGGCGTTCATGACCAGGGCGCCGCCCACGGTGCCGGGGATGCCGGCGGCGAATTCAATCCCGTGGTATCCGTTTTCGGCTGCCAGACGGCAGACCGACGCCAGCCGTTTGCCTGCCGGCACCGTTACATATATTTTTTCTGCATCGTCAGTGACGGTGCTGATCTCTCCTTTCAGACCGGCGAGGGAGATGACAAGCCCCCTTATACCGCCGTCTGTCACGAGAATATTGGTCCCGCCGCCGATAACGGTGACATCGATGCCCTCCAGGCGGGCAAGAGAGAGGATGCCGGCAAGCGCTTCAACTGACGGCGGCATGGCAAAGCAGTCGGCTGGTCCGCCAACGTTAAACGAGGTATGGTGTTTCATGGGCTCGTCCCGCCTGACAGCGAATTTTTCCGCCAGTTTTTCATAAAGTGTATCCATGCAGCCCGTCATGCCGTTTTGGGTTAAATTGTTTCAAGCAGTTCTTCTCCAAGCGTGTAAATATCCCCGGCACCGAGGGTGAGGACCAGGTCGTTTTCCGTCAGTTCTTTCGGCAGAGAGGAGAGAATTTCATTAAAACTGCCGACGAATGACACATTTTTGTGTCCGTGTTCTCTGATCCCTTCTGCCAGATACCGGGCGTCCACCCCTTCAATTTCCTTTTCACTTGCCGCATATATCGGCAGCACTTTGAGGACATCCGACCGGTAGAAGGCGTGGGTGAACTCGTCAAACAGGTCCCTTGTCCGCGTGTATCGATGAGGCTGGAACAGCACCACCATCCGCCGGTCCGGGTAGCTTTCGCGCAGCGCTTTCAGGGTGGCGACAATTTCCGTGGGATGATGACCGTAGTCATCCATCACCAGGATCCCTTTGAGTTCTCCCTTGATTTCCAGGCGCCGTCGCACCCCTTCGATCTTTTCAAGCGCTGATTTTATGGTGTCAAAGGGAATACTGAGTTCGAGGGCGACCGCGATACCGGCAAGGGCGTTGGAGATGTTGTGTTTGCCGGCAAGATTGAGACTGATCTCCCCCAGTGCTTTCCCGTGGTGCAGGACCCTGAAATGGCCTTTTTGTCCCCTGAAAGTGATATTTTTTGCCTGCAGGTCCGCCTGGGCCGTGGTGCCGAAGGTGGTATACCGTACTTTTATCTCCGGCAGAATGGCCTGGATGTGTTCGTTATCCAGGCAGACGATCGACACCCCGTAGAAGGGGACCGAATTGATGAACTGCACGAATTTTTCCTTGATGTCGTCGATATCCCGGTAGTAATCCAGATGCTCGAGGTCAATGTTGGTCACCGCCGCAATGGTGGGTGCGTATTTCAGAAACGAGCCGTCGCTTTCATCAGCCTCGGCCACGATATAATCGCCTTTCCCGTGGAGGGTGTTGGTATCCAGGTGTTTCAGAAGGCCGCCCACCACCACCGTGGGATCAAGACCGGCTGTGTTGAGAATCTCGGCGATCATTGAGGTGGTGGATGTCTTGCCGTGGGCCCCGGAGACCGCGATGGCATACTTTATCCGCATCAGTTCGGCCAGCATTTCGGCTCTCGGTATTATCGGGACAGAGCACTCTTTTGCTTTAACCAGTTCCGGGTTGCCCTCGGATATGGCCGTGGATGTCACCACCACATTCACATCCCGAATGTTCTCCCGGCTGTGTCCCTTGTAAATGACCGCCCCCTGGCGTTCAAGTTTTTCCGTAATGGGGGAGGGTTTCAGATCCGAACCGGACACCCGGTATCCGAGGTTGAGAAGCAGGCCGGCGATGCCGCTCATACCGATACCGCCGATACCGACAAAATGGATATGGTAGTCTTTCTGGTACATGTGTCAGTTTCCCTTTGCTGCCATTTGTAAAAGCTGCCGCGCGATTCTTTCATCTGCATCCGGTATGGCAAGGCTTTTGGCATTTTTTGCCATTTGGCTCAGCTTGTCGCGATTGCTTTTAAAGGATTCGATGTATGTTTTGAGCAGGGGGCCGGAAAGTTCCCTGTCCGGAATCACCACGGCGGCACCGCCGTCGGCGATCGCCTTTGCGTTGCTGGTCTGATGATCGTCAGCGGCATAGGGGTAGGGCACGAGAATAGCCGGCAGGCTTTTCAAGGTGATTTCGGAGATGGTACCAGCTCCCGCCCTCGAGATGATGATGTCCGCCATCTCCTGATAACGGCCGGGGTTGTCGAAGAACGCCCTGACAATGGCACTCTTGAGGTTCAATTCTTTGTAGGCCTCCTGGATGACCGCTTCGTCGGGCCGACCTGTCTGGTGGATCACCGTATAGGCTTGAGGGTTTTCCAGCAGTTTCAGGGCACTGACAAAAGCGGTGTTGATGCTCCTGGCCCCCTGGCTTCCGCCGGAAACCATTATGGTAAAACTTTCCCGGTTGTCCTTACCGGCAACGGCCGCCTCGTCTCCGGCCTCGGCGGATTCGGCCGGTCGCCTGACGGGATTGCCGGTGAAAACGGTCTTTTTCAAGTTGGACAGTTCCCTGGTATTTGCAAACGAGATAAATACCGCATTCACAATGCGGGAAAGCACCCTGTTGGTAAGGCCGGGGATCGTGTTCTGTTCGTGGATACAACTTTTTACGCCTAAAATCCGGGCCGCCGCCACCACCGGAAAAGCGGAATAGGCGCCCGTGCCCATTACCACATCCGGTCTGAGTCTCACAATAAGCGGCAGGGCCATGCATACGGAAAGCGGAATCATTATCAGGGAAAAGACAAGGGCGATCGGATTCCGGCCTTTCACGGGCATGGATCTCACGCGCGTATGGGAGAAGCCGAATTTTTCAAGGGTGGTGACTTCAAAATCGGTGCCGGTACCGGCGAAAAACACCTGTGCTGTTTCGTCCGCCCGTTTGACAGCCTGTGCGCAGGCGATGCCGGGAAAGAGGTGTCCCCCTGTTTTCCCGCTTGCAATGAGTATTTTCGGTCCCTTTTCAGTCATTTTTCCGTGATGCTCCGATATTGATCAGTATGCCCATGGCGGTCATGTTGACCAGCAGGGAGGTGCCCCCGTAGCTCAGAAACGGCAGTGTCAGCCCTTTTGTGGGCAATGCCCCCAGTGCCACCCCCGTGTTGATGATGACCTGCAGTCCGAGACTTACGGTCAGCCCTGCGGCAAGGATGCTGCCGAACGTATCTTTGGATGTCATTGCGATCCGGGCGCCATGAAACAGGACGATACTGTAGAGGGTGTAAATCAACAGGACCCCGACCAAACCGAGTTCTTCTCCGATGATGGCAAAGATGAAATCCGTGTGCGGTTCCGGCAGGTAATGGCATTTCTGCATGCCCAGTCCGACACCTTTCCCGAATATGCCGCCCGACCCGAGGGCTTTCAGGGAGTGGGTTATCTGGTATCCGGTATCCAGGGGATCCTGCCACGGGTTTAAAAATCCGAGTATCCGTTCCATCCGGTAGTCCACCTGCCAGACCAGGAAGTAGAAAAGCGGTACCAGTAAAGGGGCGGGGGACACAAGATGGAGAAGCGGAACGCCGGCCACAAACATCATGCACCAGGTGATAACCGCCATGATCACCACGGTACCGAAATCGGGCTGCATGAGAATCAGAACGGAAAAAACGGCCAGTGCCGCCACGTGCGGGATGAACCCCACCGTGTACTGCCGGATCATGCCCTGCTTTTTGGAAAGGGAGTATGCCAGGTAGATAATGAGGGCCAGCTTGGCGAATTCGGCCGGCTGGAACGTAAAGCTTCCCATGTTGAGCCATCTTCTGGCGCCGCCGACTTCCACGTTCAAAGGCGAACAGAGGACAGCCACAAGGAGAATCGTGGCGGTAAAAAAGGCCACGTAGGCAAGCGGTCTGTAGAACCGGTACGGGAAGGAAGCCGCCGTGAACATGGCGGCGACGGACAGGATGCAGAAAAACGCCTGCCGTTTCAGGTAGTGGGCATGGGTGTTGAAAAGGGCCATGCTGATATCCGAGCTGGCACTGTACACCATCACCACACCGATACCCGACAGCAGGATAACGGGAAAGAAAATCCCTCCTTCGGAGAAAACCGGATGGGCAGGGTGGCTCATTTGTTTCATTCTCCCGCTCTTCCCTTTTTGAATGGATTGCGCTGCCGGCATTTAAGTTTCCGTCCTTTCCTGTAAACGGCCAAGCCTTTTTACATGGCGGTGAAAGTCGTTTCCCCTCTCTACATAGCTGCTGTACATGTCAAAACTGGCACACCCGGGCGACAGCAGGACGGTATCCCCGCTGTCCGCGTTTTTGTAGGCCATCTCGACCGCCTGTGCCATTCCGTCGGCGTAAAGAATGTTACAGACGGAAGAAAACGCCGTTGAAATCTTGTCTCTTGCCTCTCCCATGGCAATCAGCTTTTTCACTTTTGCCTGTACGGTTTCCTTCAGACAGGTAAAGTCGGTATCCTTTTCCTGGCCGCCCATGATCAGGACCGCCAGGCCGTTGACACATTCAAGCGCCCTTTTGACCGCATCCGGATTGGTCGCTTTGGAATCGTTGTAGAATCTGACGCCCTTCAGTGTTCCGGCAAGCGCGAGTCGGTGGGGAAGGGGAGAGAACGATTTCAGGGAACGGGCCACCCCTTCCATGGTGCCGCCTGCCGCCATTGCGGCCAGTACGGCCGCGGCAATGTTTTCCCTGTTGTGGGCGCCCTTGAGCAAGGCGGAACCAAGGTCGATTTGGCCGGACGGGGTTGTGATCCGGTCTTCTGAAATCCATGCCCCCGGCAAACCGGTTTTGTTATCATCCTCACCGAAGATCAGAATACGGGAGTTGATGCTTTTGATACGCTCGGCAACATTTCTTATGGCAAAATTGATGATGGCTGTCTGATCGGCTGTCTGGTTTTTGAAGATGGACCACTTGGCATTTTCATACGCGTCAAAGTCTGCATACCTGTCCAGATGGTCCTCGCTTATGTTCAGCAGAACCGCGATGTCCGGGGAGAACCTGTCCGAGCTGTCCAGCTGAAAGCTGCTTATCTCCACAACCACGGTGTCTGTCTCATTGCCGCTGCCGATATAGTCCACGATGGGCGTGCCGATGTTGCCGCCCACAAACACTTTCTGGCCGGAACATTTCAGCATCCCCCCGATCAGTTCGGTCGTGGTTGTTTTCCCGTTGGTGCCGGTCACCGCGATCACCGGCCTGTCCATGTAGGCAGCTATGATGTCGAGCTCTCCGGTCACCGGCACCCCTTTCTGGCGGGCGGCCTCGAGCTCGGCAATAGTCAGGGGGATACCGGGGCTTACCACGATCATGCGGGCGTTTTCAAAGGTTTCTTTTTTATGGGGCCCAAGCTCCACCGCGATGCCGGCCTGCCGGAACTCGTGTGCCGCATGGGTTTTGGAAGTGTCCCTGTCAGCGAGCACCACGCGCTCTCCCCGGCTTTTCAGAAACCTTGCAATGGCATGGCCGGTTTTGCCCATGCCGACAACCAGTGTATAGTTTTTTTCAGGGCGGTTCATAAGCCTTTCTTCACCTTATTTTCAGGGTGCTCAGCGACACCAGCGCGAGTGTGATTGAAATGATCCAGAACCTGACAATGACCTTGGGCTCTGCCCAGCCTTTGAGTTCAAAATGGTGATGCAGCGGGGCCATCAGAAAAACCCTTTTCCCTTTTGTGAGCTTGAAATATCCCACCTGGATGATGACCGACAGGGCCTCTATGACAAACAGGCCGCCCACGATAAAAAGAAGGATTTCCTGTTTGGTGATGACGGCGGCCGTCCCGATAATCGCCCCGATGGGGATGGAGCCCGAGTCGCCCATAAATACCTGTGCCGGGTGGGCATTGTACCAGAGGAACCCTAGGCCGGCTCCTGCCAGAGTGCCGCAGATAACCGTCACTTCGCCGCATGCGGTAATATGCCGTACATGAAGGTAGCCGGCTATTTCCGAATGGCCCGCCACATAGGCAAAGAACATATAGGCGACACTCGCCACGATAATCGGGCCGATGGCAAGTCCGTCCAGGCCGTCGGTCAGGTTCACCGCATTGGATGTGCCCACGATCACCACAGCAGCGAACGGGATGTACCACCAACCGAGAGAGGGGGCGATGTTTTTGAAAAACGGGATCGTAAGTTTCGAGTTAAAGTCGGGGCAGTGGTAGATCAGGATACTGATGATCAGGGCGAAAACGATCTGCATGGAAAATTTGGCCCGGGCGCTCAACCCCCTGTTCCGTTTTTTTATCTGGGTCAGATAGTCGTCTATGAATCCGGTGAATCCGAACAGCATCAGTGTCAGGAGCAGAATGATCACGTAGTGGTTGGCCAGGTTCCCCCACAAAAGCGTGGCCGCGAGAATGGAAAAGAGCATGAGAATGCCGCCCATTGTAGGCGTTCCCTTTTTGCCGTGATGAGAGGCCGGGCCGTCGCTCTGTATGTACTGGCCGATCTGCATTTCGGTCAGTTTCCGGATGACAAAGGGACCGGCGATAAAGCATATGATAAAGGCGGTAAGGCTGGCGTAGATGGTCCTGAAGGTGATATAGCGGAATATGTTGAAAACCGATATTTCCGTATGCAGCGGGTACAATAGATGGTACAGCATCTGTTCAGGCTCCTTTTTTCCGGTTTGCCACAGCCGCTTTCAGCCGGTCGATGATCTCCTCCATTTTCATTCCCCTGGATCCTTTGACCAGAATCCATACCCTGTCTGACTGGAGATCACTTTTAAGCCGGTCGACTATGGCGTCTTTGGTGCCGCGGAACGTATTTTTTTCTGGAAATCGGGTTTTCAGGGCACCTTCGATGATATATTCCGACAGATCGCCGGTGCAGTATATTTTTGCCATTCCGTTTAGCGCGGCCGCTTTCCCCGTTTCTTCATGGAGCCTTTCGGCCTGTGCGCCCAGCTCGAACATGTCTCCCAGCACGGCAATGGCCGTACCGTTTATACTCAGTTCCCCAAGCGTCTCCAGCGCCCTTTTCACCGATTCGGGGTTGGCATTGTAGGCATCGTCGATAAGCGTCACCCGGTCGGTGAGTTCCGTAATCCGCATTCGTCCGGATACCGGCGTGAAAGCGGCCAGTCCCTTCCGGATCTCTTCGGGACCGATGCCGGCATAGATGGCCGCGGTACAGGCGGCAAGGGCATTGGATACCATGAAACGGGCGGGACTGTTGATGACCAGATCGATCTCGCCGATACGGTCGTGGGTCAGAGAGAAGCGGGTCTGATTTCCGCCGGTCTCTATGGATTCTGCTTTTACATCCGCATCCGGGTTCGCTTCGGTACTGAAAGTGACCACGTCACTGATGGCGGTATTCTCCCTCGCTTTAGAGGACATGATGTCAAACCGGGGATCATCCCTGTTGAGAACGGCAATACCGCCCGCGTTGGCGTGACTGAAAATTTCGGATTTTGCCAGGGCGACACTGGTGACATCGCCGACACCTTCCAGATGCGCATCCGCAGTGTTGGTGATAATGGCGATATCCGGTCTGGCAATGGCGGAAAGCCTTGAAATTTCCCCGGGATGATTCATTCCCATTTCCACAACCGCCCAGTCGTGACCGTACCCCAGCTTCAGAAGCGTCAGGGGAAGACCGATTTCGTTGTTCAGATTGCCTTGTGTGGCAAGTGTCTGAAAGGCGCGGTCAAATATCTGCCATGCGATTTTCCGGGTGGTGGTTTTCCCGTTGGAACCGGTAATTGCCGCTATTCCGGCTTTGGCACGCCCTCTCTGATAACCGGCGAGCCGGCCAAGAGCGGTTACGGTGTTTTCCACTTCAAACAGGGCGGCGCCGCTGGTTTGAAATGCGGCCTGCTGGTTTTCGGAAAGGGTTTGAAAAAATCCCTTGCCGGCAACAAACCCTTTTGTGCCTTTTTCCAGAAGATCACAGATAAAGGTGTTCCCGTCAAAATTGTCGCCGCTTATCGCCACAAACAGTTCGTTTGCCCTGATCGACCTCGAATCGGTGCTCACGCCGGTGTATACGGTGTCTCTGTTTCCGGAAACCGCCCTTGCAAATCCCGGGGCCAGAGCCGCTTCGATATCCGCATTTGTGAACCGGATCGGCGTCATCTTACACGGCCTCCTTTCCAGGGTTGTGCTCATCAAGGGCCTTTCTCAGTATGTCCCTGTCATCAAAGTCGATCTTCCCGGTCCTGATAATCTGGTAGGTCTCGTGACCTTTGCCGGCCGCCACAATGGTATCCTGTTTCTGGGAAACCGTTACGGCGCGCTCCAGGGCTTTTTTCCTGTCGGGCTCCACAATAAGATTGTCTGCCGGGGTTTCCGGCGGCACCCCTTTGAGAATGTCCCGGATGATTTTGTCAGGATTTTCGGTTCTCGGGTTGTCGGAGGTGATGATCACAAGATCGCTGTGGGATGAGGCGATGGCGCCCATCTTGTCTCTTTTGGTGATGTCCCGGTCGCCCCCGCATCCGAATACGGTTATCAGCCTGGCCGGTGCCCTGTTTTTCAGTGTCGCCAGAATCGATTCCAGGGCATCCGGCGTATGGGCGTAATCCACGAACACAAAACGGCCTGAGTCGATGCCCACCCTTTCGAGCCGGCCGGGAATATTTTTGAGACGCTCAATCCCTTTCCGGACGCGCACCGGGTCAATCTCCAGAAAGCGCGCAGCGCCGGCGGCGCAGAGAATGTTCTCCAGATTGAAACCGCCTGCAAGGGGAGACTGGAACCGGATGCCCTCCGTATTCATCCATAACCGGGCACTGAGGCCGTTTATGTCATCCCGGATGTCGGTGCAGTAAATGTCCGCATCCCTTGTGGTTCCGACTGTAAGGGTTTCGATTTTGAGAGTCCGGGCGAGTGCGGTCCCTTTTTCGCTGTTGATATTCAGGACGGCCCGGCCTTTCCGGTTGCTTCTGCCGGGCAGGATCTTCGTGAAGAACGCCTTTTTACATTTCCAGTAGGCGGTCATGGTTTTGTGATAGTCCAGGTGATCCTGGGTCAGGTTGGTGAATATGCCGATATCAAAATCACAGGCGTCCACCCGGTTCAGATCGACCCCGTGGGAGGAGACTTCCATTATCACATGGGTCACACCCGCCCCGGCCATTTCATACAGGATTCTCTGGAGTTCGATGGATTCGGGGGTGGTAACCGGTGTGTCGTAAACCTTTCCCATGTATCTGACGTTGACGGTGCCGATAACGCCGGGGGCCAGACCGGCGGCGGTTAAAATCGATTCAAGCAGCCAGGCGGTGGTCGTTTTGCCGTTGGTGCCGGTTATGCCGATGAGCGTCAGCCGTTCAGACGGCTTTCCGTAAAAAAGCGCGGCAATCGACGCCATTGCCTTCCGGGTGTTTTTAACCGGTATCTGCCGGTACCCGGAGGGGGCGGGTTGCTGGACAACTGCCGCCACAGCCCCGTTTTCAAAGGCCTGATCAATAAAGTCGTGGCCGTCGAACTGAGACCCCTTGACCGCAATAAACAGCCCGCCCGGTTTCACTTGCTGGGCCCTGGCATGAACAGAGGTGATCTCCGGATCATCAGAGGGCTTTGTTTCCGGCAGCACCACCCGTTCCCACGGCGGCACACACTCTTTTAAAAGGTATGACAGTTTCAATAAAACTCCCGTCTCTTTTCAGGCAAAACGGCCGATAGAGGACCGATCCGGCGGCAGTGTGCGATTTTTTTCATAAGCCCCTCATGGCCGCGTTTGCCAAAAGGCTGTGGCTGTTGACATTGTCCGGGGGGATACCCAGATAGTTGAACGATTCCAGCATGATATTTTTAAATACCGGGGCGGCCACCACCCCGCCGTAATGATTTTTTCCGGGTTCATCCACAATGACCAGGATGACGAATTCGGGATGCTTTTCAGGGGCAAATCCTGTGAAAACAGCCGTAAACCGGTTCTTTGAGTACCCGGTTCCGTCTGTGGCCGCTTTCTGGGCCGTACCGGTTTTCCCGCATACGGAATACCCGTTCATGACCGCCTTGGAACCGGTACCTTCCTCTGTGACAACAGACCGCATGATATTTTTGATTGTGACGGCGGTTCCTTTGGAAATGACCCGTCTGACGGGAACCGGATGATTGATTTTCCTTACCTTGCCGTCCGGGGAAACGATCTTTTCCACCAGCACAGGTTTCATCAGGATCCCGTCGTTGGCAATGGCGGCCACACCGGCCGCAAGCTGTATGGCGGAGACGGCGATTCCCTGGCCGAAGGCAATGGCGCCTCTGTCGATTTCAGACCAGTCGTAATACGGGATGAGCCGGCCGGTCGTTTCGCCGGGGTACTCGATCCCGGTTTTGTTGCCGAACCCGAACTTGTTCAGGGAGTTGTAAAAAATCTTGTGATCGATGGTCTCCGATATTTTGATGGCACCGATGTTACTGGAAAATTTGATGATCTGTCTCAGGGTGAGCCAGCCGTGGGGATGAATATCATTTACCGTAAAACTGCCGATTTCATAGGCCCCGTTTTCACAGTAAAATATGGATTTCGGTTTGCAGATATTGTTTTCAACCGCTGTGGCCGCGGTAAAAATTTTCATGACCGATCCGGGTTCGAACTGATCCGTTACCGCCCTGTTCCGCCATATGGCGTTGTCATAATCCAGAAACCGGTTGGGATTGAACTGGGGACAGTGGGCAATCGCCCTGATATAACCGGTATCCGGCTCCATCACGATAGCGATGCCCGAGTCTGCATTCTGGTGATCCACCGCGCGTTTAAGCGCCCGCTCGGTCAGAAACTGGATTTTCCTGTCAATGGTCAAGACGAGGGAGTCGCCGCTGAATTTGTCGGCCAGCCGTTTTTCGCTGTCCAGGAGTCGGCCGGTGGCATCCTTGGTGATTTTCACTTTTAGCTGCTTTCCTTTGAGAATCCGGTCGTACTCGTACTCCAGGCCTTCAAGCCCCTTGTCCGTCCCCTTAAAGCCGATCACCTGGGCGGCAAGGCTTTCATTGGGATAGTGCCGCCGGACATCCTCTCTGAAATGAATCCCTTTCATGGACAACCGCGATACTTTTTCTATTTCATGGGACGTCAGATGCCGTTTCACCCATGTAAAAGAGCGCTTTTTCGACAGCGCTTTTTCGAGTTTTTTTTCACTGATGTCCAGGGCATGGGCCAGTTTGGCCGCGGTTCGGGCAGGATCTTTTATCTGTGCGGGCGAAGCGGCCAAAGAGAGGGAGTCGCCACTTGTGGCAAGCGCGTTCATGTGGGCGTCAAAGATTTTTCCCCTTTTCCCTTTCATGACGGTATATCCCAGGTATTCCCTCTCCGCCTTTTGGGACAGGACAGGTGCTTTGAAAACCTGTATCTCCACCGCCTTTGCAGCGAGCAGCACAATTGCGGAAAAAAGAAGCACTTGTATGAGGATAATTCTTTTGCCCATATGGTTACTCTTCGCGGTTTTCATTAACGGGCGCGCTGATATAGACAATCTGTCTGTCCGACGGTATGGCCATATTCAGCCGCGACCGGGCGATTTCGGAAATCCGTTCCGGCTGGCTCAGACGGACTTTTTCGGTTGCCAGAGCCGATCCCATGGATTTCAGTTTTTCCTTTTTAAGCACCAGATTGGAGATGTCGATCCGGGTGTTGGCGGCCTCTATCCGGACCCACGTGTAAAACACAAGCTCGCAAAGCAGTACTGCCAGGAGGATCAGCATGGGGAGAGGATTTTTCCGCCTCGTCTGTTTTTTCCCGGTTTTCTTTGTCATATTTTTTCAGCCACTCTCATTTTGGCGCTCCTGGCCATGGGATTTTCAGCCACCTCTCTTTCCGAGGGCGTCACCGGTTTTTTCACAACGGAGACAAGCTTTCTTTCAAGGTTGCATACACACTGGGGGAATGTTTTGGGACACTGGCATCCTTTTTCAAACGCCTGGATTTTCTTTTTTATGATGCGGTCTTCGAGGCTGTGAAAAGAGATGGCCACAAGCCGGCCATTTGGATTTAAAAGGTCCGGCACATTTTCCATAAAGTGTTCAAGCCTTTCAAGTTCCTTGTTAACCGCTATTCTCAACGCCTGAAACACCCGTGTGGCAGGGTGTATTTTCTGCTTCGGTTTCGCTCTGCCTTTCAGCGCCGCTTCGACTGTTCCGGCCAAATGCCGGCTCGTCTTGATCGGGGACCGGTTTCTCTCGGAGACAATCTGTCTGGCCACTCTTCGTGAGAACTTTTCTTCGCCGAATTGGAAAAACAGATCGGCAAGGTCCCGCTCGGCAAATGAGTTTACCATGTCCGATGCTGTAAGGGACTGCCTTGTGTCCATCCGCATATCGAGCGGTTCGTCACTGTTAAAGCTGAACCCTCTTTTGCTGTGTCTGATCTGATTCAGCGAGAGCCCGAGGTCGAGGAGAATGCCGTCTACGGTATCAATTCCCAGAGACGCAAGGATTTCCGGCAGCTTTGAGAAGTTTTCATGTACAAGAGAGACCTGTTCCATGGAGCCTTGAAATACCCTTTCAGCATTTTTTATGGCGTCAACATCCTGGTCAATCCCGATCAGTCTGCCATCGGGCAGGACCGATTTCAGACAGTCTGCAGCATGACCCGAGCCCCCCAGGGTGCAGTCGACACAGATACTGCCCGGTTTCAGGTTCAGAAAGCGGATGACCTCTTCGGGCATCACGGCTCTGTGCGCAAACGTCATATCTTATTAAAGCCCCAGAGAGGCGATTTCCTCTCTTACTTCATCCTTCTCAAGCTCCTGCTCCATTGTGGCATTTTCTCTGTCCCATTTATCCCTGGACCAGATTTCAAAGTGATTCAACAGACCGACAATCACGATTTCTTTTTCAAGTTCTGCATATTCCCGGAGGTTCGGCGGGATAAGAATCCGTTCCTGCTTGTCGCATATGCATTTGCAGGCATTGCCGATAAAGATCCGCTTGAATTTCAGCATGTGCTTGCTTTTTGCGGCAAGCACCCTTTTTTCTATGTTGCGCCATTCATCGAATGTATAGGCACACAACCCGCCGTCCAGATAGGAGACCATTACACCGTTTCCCCCGCCGGCCCTGATGATGTCCCGGAACCGGGACGGGATGATGATCCGGCCCTTTGCGTCAATCGTATGAAAGGAGCTTGATCTGAACACGGGTTGTTAGGCCTCCTTCTCCAAAAAAATCCACTTTCCTCCACTATAAGACACACAATTACTAAAATTTTTAATAAAGTCAAGGGGAAATTCACATTTTTTTTAAAAAAAGGGGGGGCAAAGGGAAAAAGAGGATAATTGGTTGTTTTGAAACCGGGGGCTGTGCCCCGGTTACAACCGTCAACGATTGAAACGCTTGCGTGTTTCGCCCTTCCGGCCTCTGCGCCGGGCTCGAAGAGATGCGAATGCATACACGTCAAGCCACCCGCTTTGCGGGTGGTTGTTGACTTTGCTGTGGAGTGAAGTGGAGGCGGGGGTATTAAACTACAGAGCGCCGGAGATGGTGGTACGGGCCGAGGCGATGATGCGGTCTATATCCTCAGTCCCTGCCCGGCTCATATCGATTGGCGGGTGGATGACCACACCTGCTTTTCCGGGGAACAGATCCAGTGAGCGGGGCGGCAGTATCCGGTCCGATCCTCTGATGGTAACCGGCAGTATCGGCAGCCCCGTATCCATGGCGAACCTGAACGCGCCTTTTTTAAAGGGCAGAACCCGGTCGTTCCGGCTCCGGGTGCCCTCCGGAAAGAAAATCACGGAGGAGCCGGGGGTAAAACTTGCCTGGGCCTGTTTTATTGAATGAATGGCCGCTTCCCTGTCTTTCCGGTCAATGTAGATGCATCCGAGTTTTCTGCAGGCTGTACCGAAAATCGGAATTTTTGCCAGCTCTTTTTTCATGATCCATTTGATTTTCAGTCGCAGCCACCCGTGAAGGATGATAATGTCCACCAGGCTCCGGTGGTTGGCGATAATGACATAGGAGTTGCGGGGACTGTAGTTTTCCGTTCCCGTCAATTCAACCTTTACAGGCACGAGAAAGCAGCACAGGCGGGACCAGATGACCGCGGGCCTGTCCGCGGCGTCCTGTCCCAGAACAATGCTGACAAGTATGCAGACCCCCCCCAGGACGGCTGTGGCAAGTGCCGTGACCGGCCCTACCACAAGCCATTTATAGGGCTGATACAGAATTTTAAGAATCGTTTTCACCCGGTTCCATTCCCTCGATCCCAAGGATTTTGTCTGCATCTGAAACAACAGGGTCCATTTTGCGGCTCTGTAAAGTTACCGGCCAGGGGCTCTCCGAAGACAGAGCGGGGTAGACCCCGTCATCGTTTTTCCGGAAAACCGTGAACCGGTATGTCTTCTTGCCTTCAAATTTAAGTTCAAGCAGCACTTGGGTATCTTTGAAGGCCGTTTTGTTTTCCTGTTCTGCAAAACCGGTGCATTCAAAGTTCGAAAAAGTCGAAACAAGGCTTTCTACGGCCCCTTTTTCAGGTACCGGGCCCGTTTCGGTCTGCCACTTGCTTTTGCCGCTGTCATCCGTTGATATCCGGAAGACTGTCATGGCGCGGTCCCCTTTCTTTAAGACAACCCTGTTGATTGCCGCCGGGTCGAAGGACATCACCTGTTTGTCCCTGAGATCCGCCAGGGATTTGCCGAAGGTCCGCTGCAGGTTTCCGGATGCGTGGTAGACTTTGTTTCCACTGTCAAGGGTGATAAAGGTGTGGTTATAGGTGGACGCGGTTTTGCCCACGGCAAATTTTCTCACCCCTTCTGAACCGGCCAGGGCCGTCACCTCTATGCGGTTTTTTTCATCCAGTCCGTACCGGGCCGGGGACCCCTTTTCTGCCACAAGGGCGGTAACGGTAAGGGAGGCGATGCTGTCCACCATTTTCTGTATCTTATCCGGGTCCGCCTTGTAATTTCCGGGTTCCAGGACCCACCCGGTTTCCTGTTCCACACAGCGGATCTTCTCTTCATCCGTTGTGATGTCAATGCGTGAGATATCCCCGGCGTTCACATCACTGATTTGGGGAAGGGAATAGTGCCGTTCGTCCGGGGTGTTGAAAACAAGGTATGCACAAACAGCTGCAATAATCAGTACCAGTACGAGATATTCCTTTTTCATCAGTTCTGATCCTCCTTGGCCTTTTGAAACTGTTTTTTGATTTTTTTCTTGCGCGAAGACCGTTTCAGCCACACGCCCGCTCCGAAGAGCACCACAAGCACCGGAAGCACGGCGATGTTGAATGTTTTCACCAGCGTTTTGATAAAGGGGGTGGTTTTCTCAAGCGGATTGAAACTCTGGTTTTTGCTGCGCATAACCGCGATGCTGTCCCGGCCGTTCAGATGGTCTACGGCATTCAGGATAAATGTGGCGTTGGTGGTCCGGCCCTCTTCGTCAAGCAGCTGATTGGAGAGCATCTCGGAACTCGCCATGACAAATATTTTTGCGTCTTCACTCTCGTGGGCCACGATGTTTTCCGCTGCCAGGCCTTCGAGTGCGGCGGCCTTTTCACCTGCCCCGCTTTTTTCACCTGCCCCGCTTTTTTCATCGGCGGGCTGCTCTTCAACTTCCTTTTCCGGGATTTTTTTCCCTTTGAAGAAACTCGTGAAGCGGCCCGCCATCATATAGGCAAGCGGGTAAGAGGCCGTTTCCCCCTCTTCCGGCGGGGTCATGAACATGGGGTTGAGGTTGATCCTGTCTGCCATGAGCCAGGATCTCTCCGAGGATGACAGCAGCCGGTTCACGTTGACCCGGTCCTTGTCTATCTTTTCTTCAAGGCGTTCAAGCGGGGATATTTTCATTGTGACGATCCCCTTGATATTGTTCATGTAGACAGGGGTGTTGTTGATGTGGGCATCTTTTATGATCGGGATGAAATAGACGGCCTGCTGTCCGCCGCCCTGACGCTGGGGGAGGGTTTGCTGATAGCAGTTTTCATCCAGTACGTAAGCCGGTTTGATGTGAACCCCGTAGTGGGCGAGGAGCTTTTCCAGGCCCGTTTTGACAGGCTTGTACTGCGGGTTCATCCCGAACTGGCCGCCTTGCTGCGGCATGATTTCCTGGATCGCATCCGTAAAAAAGGCGATACTGGTGCCCCGCATCAGTGCCTGGTCAATCTGGAACAGTTCATACGCGGAGAATTTTTCAGTGGGTCCCGCAATGACAAGGCATTCCAGCCCTTCCGGGATTTCCTCTGTCTTCAGCTCGATGGGGTTCACCGAGTAATTTTGTGACACAAGCCGGTTGAATATGTCCAGTGATCCGGCATTTCCGCCCTGCATCATGGCCGCCCTGGACGGGACAAGGGAGGGGGTGCCGTGATCCGCGAGGTAACCGATCTCCTGGTTGATGCCGATCATGTTCTCCATTGTTTTCACGATTTTTTCAGAAAGATCGTCGGTCGGGGTCATCTGATAGGTGGTGCCCACGAGGGGAAGATCAACCCGCTTGATCACCTGCAGTGTTTCGGTTTTGTCGCCGTATGTCATGACGATGCCGGCGGCACCCTTGCCGGAAGCGATATCCTTTTCCGGAATGTCCGGCCATTCAAATGTCATGATGTCAAACTTTCCGGCGACCCGTTCGGTTTCGGTCCCTCCGGCCGGATCAATGAAGTTGAAATCGAGTTTCCCCAGGCTTTTCCGGTTTAATTCTTCAATTTCCTTTTCAAGGGTTTCCGGCATGCGGGCAAGCCCTTCGAGCCCGACATGGGGGGCCACGTCATTCAGAGAGGAGGAGAGATAGAGTGATACCGACACCTTCTCTTCGAGATTCAGAAGCGCACTTACCTTGTTGTTGAGCTTCCGGATCGAGGTGGTCAGCTTGTACTCCAGGCCGTCAACCGATGTGATGGACGGGATGGTTTCCACCATATCCCCGTGGATAATGGCCAGTCCCATATAGGCCTTTTTAAACTTCAGCTCATCATTTTCAAGTGTCCGTATCTGGACCGGGTTAATGCCGTAATCAGTGGCCATTTTTCTGTTTTCAGCCGCCTCTGTGCGGCCCGTCTCCGCTTCACTCACGTTGTAGAATTTGTAGTTGAAGTGCGCCCCTCCTTTGACACCGTATTCCTCCAGGAGATCGTGCAGGTACCTTTCGGTGTTGTTATGCGGGGCGGGGAGGTTTTTACTGAAAAACACCTTGATGGTCAGCGGTTCGGAAAGGGTTGAGACGACATCTTTGCTCACCTGGGACAGGGAGTACTTCTTGTCCTTTGTCAGGTCCGCCCTGAAAAAGAGGGTGATGCCGGCAATGTTGATCAGGACCACCACCACCAGATATATGACAAATTTTACATATCGCTCTTTGATTCTGAAATGGCTCATCTTTTCTCCTTAGTTCTTTTCCTTCATCACAAGATAGGTTCCGTAGACCGCGATAAATATAATACTGGCAAAATACAGGATGTCTCTGGAATCAATCACCCCTTTTGAAATGTTTTCAAAGTGGGTGTTGGCCCCGATGTATCCGATGATGCCGGCAAGGCCGTCCGGTACGAAAAAGAGTATCCTGTCCACAATGGTAAAACCGAAGCATATGGCCGCCCCGATAATGAACGCGATAATCTGGTTACGGGTCAGAGAGGAGGCCAGCAGGCCGATGGCGCAGTATGCGCCGCCCAGGAGCAGGGCCCCGAGATAACCGCCGATGACCGGGCCGGGGTCCAGTTCTCCCATAAACGAGATAAAGATGGGGTAAGAGAGTGTCGGGACCAGCATTGCCGCTGTGAAAAGTGTGGCGGCAATAAATTTGCCAACGGCGATCTGTGGAAAAGAGACCGGGAGGGTCAGCAGGGTTTCATATGACCCCACGTTCATCTCCTCGGAAAAGAGCCGCATGGTGACCGCCGGTATAATAAAGGAGAACACCATGGGCAGCAGCAGGAAAAAATCCCGCATGCTGGCTTTGTCATAGATGAAAAAGGTTGAAAAAAAGAACCATCCGGTTATCACCAGAAACAGAGAGATAACAATATAGGCAATGGGAGAGGCAAAGTAATCTTTAAACTCCTTGGCGGCGATATTCTTTATCTGTGTCATATCTGTTGTTCCTCCGTCGTGAGCTCGTGGAAAATGTTTTCAAGTGTTTTGACGTCTTTCTTGAACTCGGTCACAATCCAGTCCGTCTCTTTGATTTTGAGATAAATATCGGTCATGGGGTCTTTGTTGTTGACGCTTTTAATTTTGAATTTGACCGTGTCCCTGTCCGGCGGGTCGGCGGATGCCACTTCGATCCCCTCGTCCACCGATTCGAGAAGCGTCTGCGCTTCCGAGGGGTCCGCTTTCCTGAGACAGAGGGTAATGCTGAATTCCTCCTTTGCATTCTGTTTCAGGTTCGCGGTGCGGTCGTCCGCGACAATCTTTCCCCTGTTGATGATGGCGATTCGGTCACAGGTGGCTTCCGCCTCGCTCAGAATATGGGTGGAAAAAACAATTGTCTTCTCTTTGCCGATTTTCCGGATAATCTGCCGTATCTCCGCTATCTGGTTGGGATCGAGGCCGGAAGTGGGCTCGTCCAGCACAAGGATTTCCGGATCCGCCATCATGGCATGGGCGAGTCCGACCCGCTGGCGCAGACCCCTCGAAAGCTCTGCTACGGGCTTGTGCATAATTTCGGACAGTCCGCATATGGTGCTGAGTTCTTTCAGGCGCTCGCCGGTCCTTTCCCGGCTGAGTTCCCGGACGCGCGCCACATAATTGAGGTAATCAAACACGAGCATGTTGTGGTAAAGCGGGGCGGATTCCGGGAGATACCCCATCAGGTGTTTGATCTTGAGCGTATCCTGCGGCACCTGCAGGTCTTTGACTTTGATGGTGCCGACTGTCGGTTCAAAAAAGCAGGTCAGCATTCTTAAGGTCGTGGTCTTGCCCGCCCCGTTGGGTCCGAGCAGGCCGAGAATTTCCCCTTTCTGTATCTGCAGGTTTATGTTGTCGACCGCCGGGAAGTCGCCATAGTACTTGGTGAGATTTTCAACAGTGATCAAGCTTTCTTCCTCCTTATATGTCCTGTATTAAAATGGTTAATACTCTTCGAGCGCTTTGCCTTTTTCAATGAACGCCTCGAGTTCATTTCTCGTTTTGCTGCAGGCGATGAACGCCTTTTCCAGGTATTTGCAGAAAGGGTCGTCCTCTCCCAGTACATTGATCGATTTTTTGAGAAGCTTTTTGCCTTCTTCAAAATGCGCGGCAATCTCATCGAACAGTTTTTTCCGGTTTTTGTGGTTTTCCTTTTCCGAAAGGATAACGGATTCGAGCTTCTTGACGGAATACTCCACAAGCGCATCCCGGGGGATGTCGTATGCGGATGCGATGGCCTCAAGATGGTCAATGGTTTTTTTGCTCAAAACATATGTTTTCTGAATTCTCGGGATGGTTCTGAACTTATGCAGTTTTATTGTTTTTGCCAGGTTGTCCAGGGTCTCGGGCTTGTCGATAATATGATCAAACAGGGACTTCTGCTTTATGCCCATGTGCACGGAAACGATCCCGATCGAGTTGATGGCTTTTTCAGAGAGCTTGAACGTGGCCCTTACCGATTGCTTACCCCACAGATCAAAGCTTGAGTCGTCCGGAAAACGGTTTCCAGATTTTTCCATGGCAGTCTCCTTCATCAGGAGAGGCATTACTATAATGCGTATTTCCTGATTGATAATGAGTGAAAATTTTGCTTATTATATATAAAAATGAATTACGCGTCAACGGCTGTCGGCAAATTCTGCCCGGTGAATTTGTTCTATGTTACCGGCAGATGGCGGGGAACTTCCTCTGCCTCATTCTCGCAGCTCCTCCTGAGCTGCTCCGAGGTGACCGACATCTTAAAATCTTCCATGATTTTAAAAAAAGATGCCGGCCAAACCCGGCATAGAAAGCACCCCGCCATCTGCCTTTCCAAAGGTGATCCGCAGAACAAATTAGCCGTGGCAAATTCTGCCCGGTGAATTTGTTCTATGCCACCGGCGGGCGCGAATGAACGTTCAGGACGGAGGGGGGACGATTTTTTAGCTCTGCAGACGGAAAAATCCCCCGGAGTCCTGGTTCAGGAGCGCCTGTCGGTGAAGGTACTCCGTTGGAGGGGGCGGGCTAACGTAAAGGGAGGGGGTGAAGGGAGATGAGAAAGCGGCAGGGCAGTGAAAATAAAAAACGCCGGTCCTCCCCTTTGGGAGAGGACCGGCGTGAGATGCATCTGAAGGACGGCCCCGATACCGCATTTTCCAGTTGCGGGCCGCTTCGGTCGGAGAGGCGCTTTAGGCAATCAGTTCATGTAGCTTTCGGCCATTTCTTCGGGGATGTCGCTCAATTTTTCGGCCACAACCGCAAAATAGTTCAGCGGTGTGCCGTCCTGGCAAAGCCGGTGGGTATAATGTTTCTGTTCTTTGATGTCCAGGATGTTTTCATCCACCATCTCGTTGATCAGTTTGCAGAAACCTGTCTTGTCCCGTTTCTCTTCGAGAAAATCCTCTTTGATGTTGAACGCAAACCATCCCGGAGAGGAAAGAAAATTGTAGCCTTCTGCAAACGCATTGGGCGGAATATCATCGAATCCCAGTGCCGCCACGATTGTCATGCAGTTGAAGTCCGCCGAACCGAGTTCCTTTTCTTCTTTTCCCGAAAGGTCGGTCAGGTCGGTGGTATAGTACTTTTCATACACGTCGGGCCGGTCGCGAAGCGCCGCCTCTTCGGCCTCTTCAATTATATCGAGCCCGACTATGGTGCCGGCGCCGATTTTTTTCAGCTCTTCTCCGACAATACCGTTGCCGGCCCCGACATCGAGAACGACAAGATCGGACGTATCGAATTTGCTTTTGTCCAGCTGTTTTTCAAGAAGCTGGCATATGACGGAAGGGGAGTTGCAGTTCAGCCTTTCATAAAACAGGTGCTCGTAAAGTCCCGGAATAGCGTATATTTTGTCATAGTCATGGAAGACCACTTTCTCTTTCTTGTCGCCGTTCTGAAATATCAGGTATTCGCCCTTCCCCTGTGCGGTGCCGTCCGAATTTTCAGGGGCGGTTATTTTGATGTCTTTGTACTGCATTATAATGTGCTGCATCGGTTTCCTCCTTGTGGCATAATTTGTTATTGTTGGTTTGCAAAATATTAGCAGGCAAATTAAAAAAACTTTGGGTCCTGGTTCAATGTTTTTGCCAGCACAGGGAATTGTTACTATAACCTGCTGATATCAAAAATAAAATATTTAGTAATTTAAAAATCCAAATTACATATGCTGCAAATTAAAACCAAGTATACCTGAAAAATTAGTTTGTGTCAAATGTAATTTATAAAAAAGTTTTATGAAGAAAATATGCAGGAGACGCGGTTAAAAGAAAATGAGGAGTGCGGCAAGGAAGAGGGCGGTAAGAATGCAGGGGATTTCGTATCCGGATCGGCGGAATTCCGGATCGGTTCTCTTCTGGGAAAAGCACCTTGATTCCATTGCCAGGGCAAGGCGGTCCGCTGAAGAGACGCTCTTTTTGAGAAGCGGAACGGCAAGTCTTGCCAGGCGTTTCAGCGGATTTTTCTGAAGGTTCGCGCATCTGGCGTTCTGGGCATCGGCAACTTCTTTTGCCTGCAGTATGATGTACGGCAGAAACCGGATGGCAAGTCCGATCATGCTCGATGCCTTTTTCTCGGGGATAAAGGGCAGCGGTTTCAGGAACCATTCGGCAGCGGTTTTCACGGCTGACGGTTTTGTGGTGCCGGAAAAAAGCATTCCCGTCACCATTACCAAAAGGAACCGCCATGCAATATAGGCCCCCTGCCGCAGCCCTTCGGCGGTTGCCGTGATGTCCATGAAGCCGGTGACCGCTTCACCGGGCGTGGTGAGTGATCTTGATGCGAAAACAAAGAAGAGCAGCACAAAGAAATACCTGAGGTGGCGGGCGGCATGGAGAAGCGGTATTCTCACGTGCCGCATCAGGATCAAAAGCAGTATGGAAACGGCTGTCAGGCCGGGCAGCTGGGCCTTCAGCACGGCAACACTCAAGAGGCACAGGAGAACCAGTTTGCACCGGGGGTCCATGCTGTGAAGCAGGGAGTCGCCCGCCTTATATACAAAGGGACTCACGTGACAAATCCCCTGATGCCCATGCCGAACCTGGATGAACAGGGCTCTCGGATCCCGTAGTTTTCAACGGTCCGGACGAGCGTCTCCATCCGCCCGTCCGCTTTTATTTCACCCTGGTCCATTATGATTATCCGGGTGGCCATCGAGGCGGTTTTTTCAATATCATGGCTGGCGACCATCAGGGTGATACCGGCGTCATGGAGCGACGCCATTGCAGAGAGAAGGGCCGCCGTTCCGGGAAAGTCCAGGTTGGCAAAGGGCTCGTCAAAAAGAATCACCTCGGGATCCATGACCAGTACGCCCGCGATGGCCAGCCGCTTCTTTTCTCCGCCTGAAAGGGTGGCAGGGCTTCTGTCCCGAAGAGGCGATAGCCCCGTCAGCTCCAGGGTTTCATCGACTTTTTCATTTATCCTGGCCCTGGGAAGCCGGAGATTTTCAGGCCCGAAAGCCACATCGTCAAAAACGGTTTCCCCCACGATCTGGGTGTCGGCATCCTGAAAGACCATGCCGATTTTTTTGCGGGTTTCGGCAAGGTTGGAGAGGATGGGTGTGTTGTAAAGGGTCACCCGGCCGGATGTCGGACGGAGCAGCCCGTTGAGGTGTCTGAGAAGGGTGGTTTTACCGCATCCGTTCCGGCCCGCAAGAAGAATGAATTCCCGTTTTTGAACCGAGAAAGTCACCTTGTTTATACCGGTCCGGCCGTCCGGAAACACATGGGTCAGATCCTGAACCTGGATGAAAGGGTCGGTCAATCGGGTTTCCTGTTTTCAGGTTTTTATAAGCGGCCGCAGGGCCTTGGCGATAAATGCGCCCGCGGCAATTTTAATGGCGTCGCCGGGAATGAACGGCAGCACGCCCAGGAAAAATGTTTTGTCCCACGCCATGCCGGTAACCGCTTTCAGCCATGGGGCGCCAGCGGCATAAATGACGACGGTACCGGCTGTCATGGCGGTAATGTCAACCGGCATGGTTTTCCCGCCTTTCCGGGATATAAACCCGGCAGCGGTTACAGCCGGCAAATACCCGAGAAGGTAGCCGCCTGTCGGTCCGAACACCCGGCCGATTCCGCCGGTGCCGCCGGCAAAAACCGGAAGACCGCATGCACCGGTAAAAAGGTAGATCGCAACGCCTGCAGCTCCCCACCGCGGACCGAGGAGAAGGCCCGCCAGCAGAACGAACATGTTCTGGAGCACGATCGGAACCGGGCCCACCGGAATGGCAATAAACGCACCGGCGGCAATCAGGGCCACGAAAAGGGCGGCATAGACCATCATGCGGATTTCTTCCGAAAGGTCCGTCACGATCCTTTCTCCCCGTAAAAGCAGTCGCCGTAAATCACTCTTTCAATGGCCCCGTCGCCGGTTCTCAGAAGCAGGGCGCCGGTTTCATCCACGTCCGTCGCGATGCCTTCGAAAATCCGGTCATGGGTCGCAACCGTAACACGCTTTCCGATTGTCGAGGTAACACCTTTCCATTTGGCCACAATGTCTGTGCTGTCCAGACCGCTGATCTCTTTTTCAAATGTATCCAGAAAAGCCGAGAGGATCTGCTGCCGCGATACCGGTCTGCCGAGAATGTTCCCGATGGATGCGGCCGAGGGCTCGGATCTTTCAGGTGCATTGTTGACGTTGAGGCCGATACCGATGTTGACAAAGGCGGTCATCTCTCCCTGTGTTTCCATTTCCGAGAGCAACCCGGCAATTTTTCTCTCCGGTACCATAATATCATTGGGCCATTTAACAGCGGCGTTTATCCGAAAAAGGGTGTTTAAAACCGATGCAAGCGACAGAGAGGCGGCGAAGTTGAGCTTGAATGTGAGCGGCGGCGGCAGTTCCGGCCTCAGGATCACCGTGAACCAGAGGCCGCCTGCATCGGAAAGCCATTTCCTGTTGAGCCGCCCCCGTCCGGCGGTCTGGTGTTCCGCCACGACCACCGACAGATGGGGGGCGCCTTTCCTTGCAATGCGCCTTGCCTCATCCATGGTGGAGGAAATTTTGAAAAAGTGATGAATTGTTTTTTCCCGGCTTCCAAAACAGAAAGGATGCAGCAGGTCGTCCGAATGCCGAAGTCTGTAGCCCCTGGCAGTGGATTCGATCGGCCAGCCCGCCTGTTTCAGTCCCTGGATGTGCTTCCAGACGGCCACCCTGGAAATGGTGAGATGCCGGCTGAGAGAGGGACCGGAAACTGTTTTCCCTTCGGCCGTGTACAGTTCTTTCAGTATGGTGTCTTTCGTCATTTTCGTTAACCACAAAATAAACTATTGGTTAACAAATTAAGCCGGCAAAGTCAAGCACCCGATCCCTTTTTCAGGGTAAAAGGGGTCTGTTGAAACAGTCTTGCACCGGTAAAATATGACGAGGTCAATGTAAATTTATCGGCATTCACACAAGAAAAGCGGCCCTTTTGCACAGTCGTCCCGTCATGCGTGTTTCTGAAATATTCCCGATTATCCCGTCAATGAATATTTTGTAGACACAAGCAAATCATTTTTTAACTTGACACCGGCTTTTTGTCGTGCTATTGATTACAACATAAATTGTTTGACAACTAATTATTGGTATGCAATAAAAACAGAAATACAGAAATAAACAAGAACACGACAACGTGTTAAGGAGAGAAAGGTGGATCCTTTAAATACAGAAACATTCAGGCCGAGGTTAAAGGTTTTCAGTAAAGATCAGGCATGGGCGATTCATACGGCCGCGCTGGAAATACTTGAAAAAACAGGGTTTAAAATGGAACACCCGAAGGTGCTTGAGATGCTTCACGGGGCCGGATGTCGGGTTGAGGACAAGGAGTGGGTGACCATGCCGGCGTACCTGGCCGAAGAGGCCATCCGGTCTGCACCCCGGGAAATCAGACTCTACGACCAGGAGGGGCGGAAAGCAATGCCGCTTGTGGACGGCAACTTTTTTTACGGCACGGGGTCGGATACCATCTTTACCGTTGACGCGGAAACAAAAGAGAGACGGAGAACCGTTCTCGAGGATACGGGCAACTTTGCAAAGCTCATAGACGCCCTTCCCAACATGGATTTCTCCATGTCCATGGGGAATCCCGAGGATGTGCCCATAGAAGATATCTATGTCCATGTGTTTGCCGAGATGGTGGAAAAGAGCAACAAGCCCGTATGCTTTATAGCGGACAGCGGGCGGGATATCAGGAAAATACATGAAATCGCCTGTGCTGTCGCCGGGGGAGAGGAGAATTTAAAAAAGAAACCGTTCATACTGAATTATTCCGAAGCCATAAGCCCGCTGCGGTTTCCCCGCAACGTAATGGAGAAACTGGTATTCTGTGCCGAGAAAAAGATTCCCATCTGCCTGCCCTCCGGGTGCAACGCCGGCGGCGGCGGACCGGTCACCCTGGCCGGGGCGATGACACTGGGTATTGCCGAAAACTTGGTGGGCCTGGTCGTGCACCAGCTGGCCGGCAAAGGGGCACCGTTCCTGTTCGCACCGAATGTGAGCGTCCTTGACATGAAAGACACGGTTATTTCCTACGGCTGTACCGAATGGAACCTGACCCAGGCGGCGCTGGCGGATATGCGAAATGAAATCTACGATATCCCCATATGGGCGTACGCCGGTGCCACGGATTCGAAAGTGATCGATGCCCAGGCCGGCGCGGAAGGCATGATGTCGGTTCTAACGGCCATGCTGTCCCGGTGCAACATGATTCACGATGTGGGGTATATCGAGTCCGGACATACCTCATCCCTTGAGATGCTGGTCATGGCGGACGAGCTTGTGGCCATGTCCCGGTATTTTACGGACGGAATTGAGGTGAATGAGAACACCCTGGCACTGGATGTAGTGGACAGGGTCGCCAAAGGGCCCGACGGCACCATGTTCCTGACGGACCAGCACACGTTTGACAATTTCAAGACAGCCCATTTGCTGCCCGACCTCATGGACAGGGCCCGTTACGATTCCTGGCTGACGGAAGGGGGAAAGGATCTTTACACGCGATGCAACGAGAAGGTACGGCACCTTTTAGAGACATACGAGGTAAAGCAGAAGCCGGAAAAGATTCTCAAAGAGATTCGGGGCATCACGGGAAAAAATGCCGAGACAGCTTCCGTTTAAACTGTCTCCCGGCTTGCCGCCGGTAAACTTAACGCTTTTAAAGTTTAAGTCAACGACCACCAATCAGAGAACAGGAGGAAAACACAATGTTTGATTATACCCTTTTTACAGATACCCTTATAAAGGGAGACAAAGAGAATATCACCACGCTTTTGAAGGAAGCCGTGGACGGCGGAGAAGATGCCAAAACCGTCCTGGACGAGGGCATGATAGCCGGCATGAATGTGGTGGGCGACCGGATGGAAAAAGGGGAGATGTTTATCCCGGAAGTCCTTATGGCCGCCCAGGTGATGAGTATCGGTCTTGAATATCTGAAACCCCTGTTGAAAGAGGGGGATGACAATGCGGCCGGCAAAGTGGTGATCGGAACGGTCAAGGGCGACCTCCATGACATCGGAAAGAACCTGGTCGCCATCATGTGTGAAGGCTCGGGACTCGAGGTGATCAACCTCGGTGTGGATATTTCACCGGATCAGTTCGTTGCGGCTGTCGAAGAGAATGAGGCGGATATCCTCTGTCTTTCGGCGCTCCTCACCACCACCATGCCCGAAATGGAAAAAACCGTTGAAGCGGTAAGAGCCAGCAGCGCCACAGAGGACGTCCGGATTATGGTCGGCGGCGCTCCGGTTACCCAGGCGTTTGCCGATAAAATCGGCGCGCATGCCTATAAAGCGGATGCCGGTGCCGCAGCCAAGCGGGCCAACGAACTGATGGACGAGCTGAGCGTGGCAACGGCGTAAAACTTAGGCAGCAAGTTAAAATAAGTTGTGCATATTGCGCCGAATTTTTATTTGTTTTCAAGGCGGGACAAGGTGCGCATAACGAGCTATGTAAACCTTGTTCCAACGAAGAAAACAGCTAAAAAGGCAAGCAAGATGTGTACGTTATTTTCACTTGCTGCCTTACTTTGGGTTTAAGGTGTGAATAAATTCTCCTGCACCTTGTGCACCGAGCCTGTCCACGATGCGGATGGTTTCGGAACCGATTACCGCGATATCCGCCTTGCCTTTGAGAAAGCGGATATCGGAGCGGTTCTTCACGCCGAAACCGACGGCCGTGGGCAGGCTTGCGGCATTGCGGCATCTCTCGAGGTACACGGCCAGATCGTCTGAAAAAGCGGTTTTCCTGCCGGTGACCCCCCGCCTGGCAACGCAGTAGACAAATCCCCGGGCATGGCCGGAAAGATATGTCATCCGGCTGTCAGAGGTTTCAGGCGAAAAGATGTAGATGGGCGAGAGATCATGGGTGTTCATGGCCTGTATGTAACTGCCGCCTTCTTCAGGGGGGAGATCCGGGATAATGGCCCCCATGATACCGATATCGGCCATGGTTTCGACAAATTCGGCCATTCCGGATTTATACAAAATGTTCGCATAGCTCATGAAGAGGAAGGGAATGTCAAACCGCTGAACCGCCTCTTTGGCGAATTCAAGGCATTTCTTCGTGGTGCTGCCGTTTTCAAGGGCTTTCTGGTTTGCCTTCAGGATAACCGGTCCGTCTGCGATGGGTTCTGAAAAGGGAATCTGGAGCTCCATGAGATCGACCCCTGCGGCCACCATGTGGTCGACGATTTCCATTGATACGTCAAATGAGGGATATCCCATTACGATGTGGGTCATCAGGAGGATCTCTTTTTTTTGCCGTTTTTTTCTGATATAGGATTCAAGCATTGTACGACGCCGCCTTTTTCTGTATGAATGTTTTCCACTGGGGGTCATCAAATGCGTCGGCAACGGTGAAGATATCCTTGTCACCCCTGCCGGACTGGTTGATGATGACAATGTCCTCTTTTGAGAGGGCGGGGGCTTCTTTAAACGCCTGAACAAATGCGTGGGCCGACTCCAGGGCCGGAATGATGCCCTCTTTTTTCATGGTGAGACGCAGGGCGTCGATCACCTCCCGGTCTGTGGCCCCCACGAATCGGGCACGCTTTTCGTCGTGCATCCGGGCGAGAATGGGCGAAACCCCTACATAATCCAGGCCGGCAGCGATGGAGTGGGTTTCCTTCATCTGCCCGTCCCTATCCTGGAGAAAGTAGGTCTTGTATCCCTGGGCAATACCGATGCTGGCATCGTCCGAGCAGAGCCGCGCCGCATGTTCTCCCGAATCGAGCCCCCTGCCGGCCGCCTCCACGCCCACCAGTTCAACCGGGTCATCCAGGAAACCGCTGAAAATTCCCATGGCATTGGACCCGCCGCCGACACAGGCATATACCTTTGACGGCAGTCTGCCTTCAATTTCGAGAATCTGGCGTCTCGCCTCCTTGCCGATGATGGACTGGAAAAAGGAGACCATTTCGGGAAACGGGTGGGGGCCGCAGGCGGTCCCCAGTACGTAGTGGGTCGTATCCATATGGGTGACCCAGTCCCTGAACGTCTCGTTGATGGCGTCCTTTAAAATCCGGGTGCCGTCGGTGACCGGGATGACCGTCGCTCCGAGCTGCTCCATCCAGAAGACGTTGGGCCGCTGCCGCTCCACGTCCACTTCCCCCATATAGATGGTGCACTCGAAACCGAATTTGGCCGCCATGGTGGCGCAGGCCATCCCGTGCTGACCTGCGCCGGTCTCGGCAATCACCCGTTTTTTGCCCATTTTTCTGGCCAGAAGCCCCTGGCCCATCACGTTGTTGGCCTTGTGCGCACCGGTATGGTTGAGATCCTCTCTCTTGATGTATATTCCGGCCCCGTTGAAATGACGGGTCAGGTTTGCCGCAAACGTGAGCGGCGTGGGGCGGCAGGAGTATGAAGACATGAGGGCCTGGTATTCCTCCCAGAATTCACTGTCTTTCCTGGCCTGACTGAATGTTTCTTCAAGCTCGTCAAAAGTGGCGGTCAGTATTTCCGGCAGGAACGCCCCGCCGTAATTTCCAAAGTATCCCCTGTTTTTCATGCTACATATCTCCTTTGTCTGTATGCCCCGGTCCTATTTCCTGGGAAAACACGAATGTGTCCGTCCGGCAGAAAAGTTTGGCAAAAAAAGCGCTTGGGGCGTGCGGGAAATCAAGGGTCCGGTTTACTTCGAGTACCACCGTTTTCCGCGGCAGTGCCAGATGAGCGGCCCTGCCCGTGTCCAGAGCCGCCGGCTGAAAGGTCTGCTTCCCCCTGACAGGTGCCAGGTGGTACTGGTCCTGAACAATCCGGGAGAGGGACCGGTTTTCGAGCTCGATGCGGTCAATGCCGAAGAAAAGCTCGTCATCAAGGTACATCTCTTCCAGGAGCACCGGTTGTTGTCCGGCTGCGGTCAGCCGGGCAAGGAAAAATGCCTTTTTCCCGGAGAAGGGGTTGCCCGGATCGGGAGGCGTGGTAACCAGCCGTTTCTTCTCAAGTATTTTTGTGCTGACGGCGATGCCCTTTTTGTCAAATGCAGAAGAAGTGCCGGCAAGGGAAAACAGACCCACCTCCCTCTCTTTTTTCCTGACAAACGTGCCCGCGCCTTTTCTTTTTTCAACGATCCCCTTGTCGGCCAGCAGGCCCAGTGCCTGACGGACGGTGGGCCTGCCGATTCCGTATTTTCCGGCAAGCCTGGTTTCGGAAGGAATGGCATGGCCTTCCGGCCACCGGCCGGCCCGTATGTTATCGTCTATGATATCGGCAAGCTGCCGATAAAGGGGTATCGGTGACGCATGGTTGAGCATTCGGACCTCTTTAAAAAAGAAGTTTGACAATTGGGTTCAAGGATACCAAAGGCAGATAAATCTGTAAAGACATGTTTACAGATTTTTTAAATATTTCCCGGGGCGGGGTGTTCTCCGAGGTCAGCAAAGATAACGGTGGCGGCACCAAAGAGGTCTGTTGCGCGGATTCGAAAAGATGCATATAACTATAAAACAGTTACAAACCTGCCGGCAATGAAAATCTGAAGTTGACGTGCGAGAGGTTTTAGAAGTCGCAAACCGATGTGCAATAAAGAGAAACGTGAAAATATGGCCGGGAACCGTTTCCCGGTTCAACAGGAACGGCTCTCCGGTCATATGCATGTCAGGTTATCAGTATTCCCACAGGCCGTGAAGATTGCAGTACTCTCTGGCAGTGACTTTGTCGGCGTCGGTCTTGAACTCCGCTTCAGGCGCGTCTGAAGGATCCAGGAATTTCCTGGCGATCCGGGTCCCGTTTTCAGAAACGAGCTCGATCCACTCGATCCAGTGTTCAGGGGTCATGGGGTGCGCCGTGCTGCCGACCTTTACTTTGTATCCGTTGGCTGTTTTTTCAACCACCGGTACATGTTTTTCGGTTGCCGCATCCACTGTATTGGCCACAAGCCGGGTCATTGACTGACCGCAACACATAACGGGCGGTTTTTCCGCATGGAGTACCTGAACGATGTTGCCGCATTTTTCACATCTGTAAATACCGTATTTTTCAGCCATTTTTTTCTCCTTTGGTTTGTTCAATTAATAGTTTTCGGGCAGCAGTTCAAAATGATCGATGGGGTGCGCGCATGCGGGACAGGTCTGAGGGGGCTCTGTGCCCTCGTGGTTGTAACCGCAGTTTCTGCACCGCCATTTGACTGTTTTTTTCCTCTTGAACACCCGTCTGTTTTCAATATTTTCCATGAGCTCAAGATACCGTTTTTCATGGTATTTTTCCGCCACGGCTATGGACTCGAAGGTGTCGGCAATTTCGGGAAACCCTTCGTCCCTCGCTTTGGCCGCGAATTCCGGATACATCGAGGTGTGTTCGTAATTTTCGCCTTCCGCAGCCGCCTTGAGGTTGTTCACGGTGTCGCCGATGGCGCCGGCGGGAAACGCTGCCGTAATCTCGAGCTCTTCACCCGATTTCAGATACTTGAAGAGCCTTTTGGCATGCTCTTTTTCGTGGTTGGCGGTCTCTTCAAAGATGGATTGAATCTGTACGTATCCGTCCTTTTTGGCCTGGGAGGCAAAATAGGTGTACCGGTTACGTGCCTGTGATTCTCCGGCAAACGCTTTTAAAAGATTTTTTTCAGTTTCGGTTCCTTTTAATTCTGGCATTGTTCCTCCTGCATATACGGTAATTAAATAAAATCTCCATCATATTTACTTGAGTGGTTGTTTTCAAACCGGGGGGCTGTGCCTCCGGTTACAACCGTCAACGATTGAAACACTTGCGTGTTTCGTCCATCCGGCCAGAGGCCGGAACGCCAAGTCACCCGCTTTGCGGGTGGTAGTTGATTTGCCTGACAATATCCGAAAATTCCGTGGTATCGCCAAGCATGATACAGCCCGCAAGGGCGCCGTCCTTCTTAACGATTTTTTTGTATACCCCGTCTCCCTTTTCAACATCGCTTTCAAGCTTGTTTTCCGGATCGATTTCCCCGGCCGAGGCCAGATCGATACCGGCCACCTTAAGCCGGTTCGAAGGGGGGATGGGGGTGAAGGCTGCCGTGCCGCCGGCCATGTTGATACCGGCAATTCTGCCCTGCTCCATTGCCTCGGGCCAGATGCAGTAATTGGTTCCCTGGAACTGGGCCACATCACCGGCTGCATAGATACCTTTAATGCTCGTTTCCATATGGTCATCCACTATCACACCGCGATCCGTTTCCAAACCGAGCGCTTCCGGCAGGACAAGGTTGGACCGGACCCCTGCCGAAAAAAGGACAAGATCAGCCGGCAGAATTTCGCCCGATTGAATCTGAACGCCGGTGGCGGCCGGACCGCCTTGTATCTGTTGGGCCTTCGTTCCCAGCCGGAAGTTGAATCCAATTTCACCGAGCATTTCCATTAAAAGCAGCGCCCCGTCGTTGTCCAGCTGGCGGGGGAGCAGTCTGTCGAAAAATTCGATCACGGTGAGGTCCATTCCTTTTTTTATAAGGGCATGCGCCGCTTCCAGTCCCAGAAGACCGCCGCCGATGGCCACGGCATTGCCGCCGGAGGCTGCAGCTTCGGCGATGTTACGGGCGTCTTCAAAAGTGCGCAGCGCAAACACCTTTTTAAGATCGCTGCCGTCAACCGGGGGAACAAAGGCGGTGCTGCCGGTTGCAATCAGGATCATATCATAAGTGAATACATTGCCTGATTCATCTTCCGCCTTGCCTGCATCGTGGTCTATCCGATTAATGACGGTCTCTGTTTTCAAATTGATTCTCCGTTCCGTGTACCAATCCGCTTTCCGGATGATCAGATCGCTTTCGTCCGCCCCCTCCGCTATATAGTCGGGCAGCTTTATTCTGGAGTAAAAAGGGATTGATTCTTCGGTGATAATTGTAATTTCGCCCTGTGCATCATTTTTTCGGATCTCGCCGGCGGCCGTCGTACCGGCCACGCCGTTTCCGATGATAAGATATTTCTTCATATATCGGGTCTCCCTTTTTTGTGTGGGTTGGGGGCATTATCAATCTTTTTGCCGATTTTGTCAAAATTGTTTAGCAAAGATTATGCCTGAATTGCAGTGGTTGATGATAAATGTTCAATCCGGGTCATGGGCCCCCCCCCCTAAGCCGTTGTTGTGGCAACGATGCGGTGTTTTGATCCGGTTGCCACTCCCTGTTACCGAACCGTTCCGATTTCTTGTGAACGCGGTTCTCCGGCGTATACGAACACAGTTTTAATACAGAACTGTATCGCAGAGACGGTCGGTACCGGAATACGGCAGAAAAGACAGGGACGGCTGCATCAGGAAGAATGCGGCCGTATCGCGGTATCAAATAGATGGTATAGCAGATGGTATGGAATTTGTATTGTTTTTTAACGACCCTTGAATTTAGAGGAGACAGGAAAGGAGAATGTCATGAAAAAGTTTGCATTGTTTGTGTTCAACGGAGACCCCATGTGCTTTATACATGTTCTGCTGAATGCCCTGGATATGAAGGAGAGAGGACATCGGCCGGCGATCGTTCTCGAGGGAACCAGCGTGACGCTTTTACCGGAACTTGTGAAAGACGGCAGTCCGCTGAAGGGCCTGTGGCAGCGTGCGGTGGAAAAGGGGCTTGTAGAGGGGGTGTGCAAGGCCTGCTCCGGAAAACTCGGTACCCTCGAGGAAGCGGAAAAACAGGGGATACCGCTTCTTTCCGGCATGTCCGGGCATCCGCCCATGGCTGAATACATCGAAAACAGTTTTGAGATCATTACGTTTTGACCGAAACAAACAACCCCATATAACAAAAAGGAGACAGACCCCATGAAAATTGAAATCGAAAAAAATCTGGTGGAATTCACACCCGAGACGGCAGATGAGAAAAACAAACTCGAGGCGCTCTGGAAGACGGTGGTGGATTGCGTCCGGTTTAATAAAAAACTTGTGCCGGTGGGGCAATACATGCCTGCCGAAGATACGCTTGCCAGGTTTGCCATCGAAGGAGAAGGGGGGAAAAGCGCAACAGATGAATATCCGGAAGTGTATGCCGACAGTGAGTGTACATGCTACTGCCAGACCTGCAACAAATTTGTGAACCTTGCAAAGGGAGACAGGGTACCGCCCTGCTGCGGCAAGCTGATGGAAATACTGGACTGATCGGACGGTCAGGTCCTTTGTATCAGAAAAGAGGGCCTGATACACTATTGTATGAATTTTTTAGAAAAGTGATACGCGAATCGGTTTTAAGGGAGTAAACGGTTTGATGGGTAGAAATGCGTATGCCTATGGCAGGTTTGATGAGTCCATGATCCGTCAGGCACTCGATATGCAGCAGGACTGGTAGCCACCCGCTTCGCGGGTGGTCGTTGACGTATTCTTTACCTGCTGTCCCCGTACAGCACGGCAAGCAGTTCTTCTCTGGGCAGAACATCCGCCTCCATGGCCACGTCTTCAATTGAGCGGCCCTGCCGGTAGGCTTGCCGGGCTATGTCAGCGGCCCTGTCATATCCGGTGTACGGAACAAGGCTGGTAACGACGGCCAGGCTTTCTTTAACGGTTTTTTCACACCGTTCCCGGTTGGCGGTAATGCCGGATATGCACTTGTCTGCCAGGCGTTCTGCCGAATTGGACAAAAGTTCGATGGACCGGAGCAGATTATAGGCCACCAGCGGCAGCATGGTATTCAGTTCGAAAAAGCCGCCCTGGCCGGCAAGGGTAACGGCCGTATCGTTTGCGATCACCTGGGTTGAGGCCTGTATAACCGCTTCCGGAATGACGGGATTGACCTTGCCGGGCATGATGGATGATCCCGGCTGAAGCGGGGGAATGTTGATTTCACCCAGACCGCAGCGGGGGCCCGAGGCGAGCCACCGGATGTCGTTTGCCGTTTTGATGAGGCCGGTGGCAACGGATTTCAGTATCCCGGAGGTTTCCACCGCGGTGTCGCATGTGGCCTGTGCTTCAAAATGGTTGGGTGTTTCTGAAAAACCGATGCCGGTTTCTTCGGCAATACGGGCGATGACCGTTTCAGCGAACTTGGCAGGGGCGTTGAGCCCGGTACCCACGGCGGTTCCGCCGAGCGCCAGCTGGTGAAGCCGTGTTTCAACGCCGGCAATTCGCTCCAGCGCCAGCGCCGCCTGTCGGGCATACCCGGAGAATTCTTCGCCCAGTTTCATTATCACGGCATCCTGCAGATGGGTCCTGGCGATTTTGCGCACCGGCATCAATTCGGCGGATTTTTCGTCAAGCGTCTTTCTGAGATGGCGGAGAGAGGGCAGGAGCCTGTTTTTTATGCGGGTTGATGCCGCTATGTGAATGGCAGTCGGAATGACGTCATTACTTGACTGACACCTGTTCACGTGGTCATTGGGATGAACCGGCCGCCGGCTCTGAATCTTTCCGGTAAGCATTTCATTGGCCCGGCAGGCGATCACTTCATTCATGTTCATGTTCGTGGAGGTGCCTGACCCGGTTTGAAACACATCGACCGGGAACTGGTCCGCAAACCGTCCCGCCAGCACTTCATCCGATGCCGTTACAATGACACGGGCGAATTCCGTATCCAGAAGACCTTGTTCCGCATTCACCTGTGCAGCAAATTTTTTGACAAGGGCGATCGAATGGAGAAACAGCGGCGGAAACCGGATATCTCCGATGGTAAAATTTTCTTTTGCCCGCTGTGTCTGTGCGCCGAAATAGGCATGGACCGGCACATGCACCTCTCCCATACTGTCGGTTTCTATCCGGAAATTCATTTTGTGCTCTCCTTTTTCGGTTCCATGAATAGCGCTCGTCTTTTTTATATTACCGTTCCGGTTTATAACGTCAAGGCTCGCTGCCGCTTTTAAAAAACGACGCGGCTGCGGCGGCCCGGCGTCAAAGGCGATCCGTTTGACGTTTACCCTTCAGAACGGCTTTTTATCCAGTCGATCCGGCTCAAAAGCCCGCGGATGATGCGCACGTCCCGGCTGGACAGTCCGGCCCTGCCGAATATCCGTCTGTAGGTGCGCAGGAGATGGTCCGGGTTCTGCCGATTGAGATATTCAATGCCGAGAAGCGTGGTTTTCATGTGGGCATACATCTGTTCCAGTTCCTCCCCGGTAGCCGGCACAGGTGTCCGGCCCGTGTTGTCCCCTTTCGGTTTCATTGCCTTGCTGATTTCCCAGAGCAGGAGGGTGACGGCATGGGAAAGGTTGAGGGAAGGAAACGTCTCCCCGGTGGGAATGGTGACAAAGTGCTGGCATATTTCGAGTTCGTTTGTCGTAAGCCCGGTATCTTCCCTGCCGAATACCAGGCCGCATGTTGTCGAGTCATCGAAACCGCCTATCCTGTCAGCGGTTTCTTCCGGGGAGATAAAGGATTTCCTGTGTTTTCCAAACCGCCGGGTGGTACCGAAAGTGATGTGTATGTCGGCGGTGGCAGACTTGAGATCCGGGTATAAACCGGCCTTGTAGAGGATCTCTTTCCCGTTCAGCGCCATTTTTCTGGCCTCTTTCGACTGAAAATCTTCAGCCGGATTGACGATCCGCAGATCGGAAAAGGCAAAATTCATCATGCTCCGGCAGCAGGCCCCTATATTGATGGGACCCCGGGGTTCCACAAGGATGACCGCGATGTTTTCGAGTTTCAATGCCTTAATTTCTCCCGCCGTTTACCACAAGATCAATGACAAGGGCGCACTCGAGACCGAAGGGCAGATATCCGGCATATCCCAGCACCGGCATTTCAAAAATCGGAAATGCATGAACGTACGGTACCGCGTACACCCACTTTGCCAGGCTGAAAAAGTTCCACATCTCCCAGAAAAAACCGCAGACGAGAGCGGCGGCGGCATAGGTGATGAAAGGGGTGAAGTCACCGTATGCGAGGTCTGAAAGCACATGGGGGTAGTTTCGCTGCGCCTGTATGCTGACAATGACGAGAAAAGGGGAGATCCATATCAGGAAAAAGAGCCGGTCCGGGAATAGCGGCAGCAGGAAAAGGCCTGCAGAGGCGCAGAGCAAAAGCAGAAAAAAAAATGTTTTTGATTGCACCGCCCGGATGGGCACGAAATCCCGAAACCCGCTGTGAAACAGCGAAAAAGAGATGAGCCATGCTTTGATGCTTTCCACGGCCGGCAGAACAGTGGAAAAGGAAAGGGTGGCAAGAAGAAAGTATGTGACCGGACCGTATTCGGAACCGGTATAGTACCAGTTGTTGACAAACCGGTTCAGGTATTCGAAAAACCACCAGAAAGCGGCGCTCGCGAAAAAAAGCCCGAGAAAGCGCCATTTGTATATGAAAACGGGGGCAGTTCCCGTGCGCTTGTATACAAGGCTGTTTACAAAAAAAACAAAGGAAACCCACAATGGGAAAAAGGTATGGGCCTGGAGTGCGGAGAACCATTCGAAGCGGGTCCAGGCAAGACACCAGAATCCCAGCATGAAAAACAGTGCCGCATATCCCCACCAGGGCAGGGAGCGGGTCTTTTTCCCCGCCTGTTCCCCGTGCCGGCCCGTGAATTGGATGCCCTGCCGGACAAAAGGGAGGATGGCGACGAGAATGACGAGGAGCAGAAGCATGAATATGGGCATTGAAAACCCCGCATACCCCACATATTGGGTTTTCGGCGGGAAAGTCAGGTACCGGTCGATGTTCCGGCCGAAGGACAGCGCCCCTGCAAGCGGAAGACAGATGATCAGAACAGCCGGAAAGAGAAGATGCCGGATGAGCCGGGAAACGGTTTTTTCGGGCTTTTCTCTCATTTTTCCGTATCGATGATAAGGGTGACAGGGCCGTGGTTCACCAGCGATACATCCATTTCCGCACGAAATTCTCCTGTGCGGGTTACCACCCCTGCGGCCTTGGCGCTGTCCACAAAGTACTGGTAGAGCCGGGCGGCCATGTCAGGGGGCGCTGCATTCACAAAAGATGGGCGTCTGCCTTTGCGGCAGTCTCCCATCAGGGTGAACTGGGAGACCACCAGAAGTTCGCCGCCGGTCTCCATGAGGGACCGGTTCATTTTTCCGCTGTCATCCGGAAAGATTCTCAGGTTGATGATCTTGTCACAGAGAAAGCCGGCATCGGTCTCTGTATCGTTGTGCCCGACACCGAGCAGCACCACGATGCCGGCCCTTATTTTACCGGTTGGGCGGTCTCCCACTGTCACGGCTGCATTGGAAACCCGCTGTACCACCGCTTTCATTACATCGTGTCTCCGAATTGATAGATTCGCGGTTCGGGAAAGGGTGTGTCAAACCCTTCCGCCCGGAGGATTTCCATTCCTTTTCTCAGATCGGCGCCGATATCGCTGACCCCGTGGGAGTCGTCTCCGGGCACCACTTTTATATCCAGCTGTTTCGCTCTTTTCAGTATGCGTCTGCTCACGTAGGGCTCTTTGCCGCCCTTTTTGAACGGCCGGGTGTTAAAGTCCAGTATCAGGTCAAGGGTTTTGATTTTTTCAAGATTCCGCTCAATTCTATCCCGGATGGCCGGTTTCCGAAGCCTTTCTTCATAATCGGGATCATGAATCCGAACCAGGTCGAAATGCCCCACAACCGCCGGCTGAAGTTTACAGATCAGCTCGTACTGTTTGTCAAAGTATTTTTTGTATACCCCGTCGATACCGCCGCTGAATTTGCAGACAGCCTGATACATTGCCTTTGAAAAATCAAAACACATGTTGTCGATATGGTGCACGGAACCGACAATATAGTCGACCTGATAGGCATTGACCAGTTGCCGGGTCGTCTCAACATAGTTGTCATATGCTTCGGTTTCAAATCCGATGAATATCGGCAGCTGGCCGGCGTATTTTGTTTTGAGATGTCTGGCTTTCCGGATGTAGTGTGAAAAGTTTTCCTGAAGTGCTGCGGCCGTTAGCCCCTGTGCGGTTTCATCGGGATACCGCAGGTCGTCACCGGGAGGCGGAGCGTGTTCGGTTATCCCCACCCAGGCGAATCCTTCCTCAATGTACCTGCGGATAATATCTTCGAGCCGATCCTGCGCATGGACGCAGAATTCACCGCTGTGGCCCCCGTGAACAGAAACTGGTTTCACCTCGTTCATGTCCGATTAGGTAACACGGACAAAGCGCAAAGTCAACGCTCCCCGCCACCTGCCTGTTCAAAGGTGACCCGCAGAACAATTTTACCCTGGCCCGCTGCCGGTTGAACAGAGCAAATTTGCGGTGGGCCAACCCGGTCGAACAGGCCAGCGGGGGCTGGCGGGCTTCTGTTTTTTTTTAAAGAAGACTGGTTTGGGCAGGCGGTCAGAGCCGCTGTATAATATAGAGAAATGAGGGTTTTTCAATCTGTCTTTTCAGCTGTTTGAAGCGGAAAAGGGCTTGCCTTGACGGTCTGTTAAAGGTGAGCGGGGAAAAGTAGACAAGGCCCTTGTTTTTTATTTTCCCCCTGTTTGTGTTGACAAGATCCAGAACAGAAGGGATGTGAGTTGGGGGCAGGGTGTCTGTATCCAAATCCAGTACAAAGTTGGACGTGATCTCCAAGTTGGGATACCGGTCGTTCACCTGGTTTATCTTCTGCCAGGCCGCTTCTATCTTTTCTGTTGTAAGGGGTTTTCCAAGCACATCAAGTGTTCGTTGACAGGCCGATTCCAGTCCGATGTTGACAGAAACGAAGTACGGCAGGGCAGCAAGCCTGTTGAAATCCGCCTCGTTTTTCCTGAGAAGGGAATCCACACTTCCGAACAGAAAAAGGGCGCTTCCCTTCATGTATGAACGGGCGAAATCAAACCCGGCATATGCCTGTCCGGCCGCCCAGGCGATCATGTCCGCGGGACAGTTCAGGGCGTCATGTTCTCCGAGGGACAGCGCATTGTAGTTTACAAGATTTTTGTCATATAGGTGTTTCAGCTTTTGGATCTGGGTTTTGATGGCGCTTTCTGACAGAAGCGAAAATCCTTTCCGGGTTTTCACCCTGCAGAAACTGCAGTGGTAAAGACACCCCCTGGAGATGCGAACGGGGATCACATTGTAATCGACATGGCGGGTGTCCGGCGGCAGTACCGTAACGCGCCCGCCTATGGTGTCGATAAGCTGTTGCGCCTTGCAGGCGAGCTTTTCGTTTGAATTTTCCAGCACCGTTTCAAGAAACCGGCGGACCGGCACAGGAAATTGTGACAGGTCTGCGATTTTTTCACACAGTTTGTCATGCCAGCCGTTTCTGGTTTCCAATACCGCTTTTTCCCCGAACGGATTCCCGCCGAAAAGGGTATTGGTGGGATAGGGCAGATTGGGAAGATAGTATTCGCCGATGGCTTCGAAAACCCCGGTGTACCCGCCGGTTGAATAGTATACCCAGTCGTTGCCGGCCGTTCTCTTCAGCCATTCCGACGGATGCGGCCAGTGACTGCTTTTCGATCTGATCCGTGAAATCTCCCCGTTCAGGTTGAACTGGCAGATATGTTCATCTGTTTCAATTTCTGAAAACACGCCGTACGTCACGGGAAAACTGATCTTTGTATACCGGTCCAGCCCTTTTCTGTTCAGGGATATGGTGAGCTCGTTGTCGCGGAATGAAAGGGTCATCTGTTATGCGGGGGGGGTTTCAGCCCCTTAAAGCCCAATAATGGGGACATAAAACCATCATTCCTTGCCGAGAGCGAAATCCGTCTGTACTTCCCCTTTGAGGACGTGCCTTCTGAATACCTGCCGGGTTTTGTTTTTGTCCATGTGCTGATACACAATCGGCTCTTCATCTCTCACCTGAACTGTCACGTTGGGTTCGCTTGAGCACATGCCGAGACAGCCCGATGCCACAATTTTGATATCGGTTCTTTCGGATTCGGCTTTTTCCTCGAGCAGGGTATTCATAACCTCTCTCGCGCCTGCGGCGATGCCGCAGGTTCCCATGTGAACCGTTATTTTTACAGTGGTTTCGCCCCCTCTAAGTGACGCCTCTCTTGCGGCTTTTTCCTTGATCTGTTTGAGATCGTCGACTGTTAGCTTTGCCATTTTTCATCCCCTCTTTGTATTAATATTGTGGTCAATTATTTCTTTGATTTTTTCCAGGACTGATGGCGTGGTTATGTCGATACCGCCGAGATCGGCCTTGATTTCCCTTGTGTCGATATAAAAATCCCCCTTTGGCAGGACATGGCGGTAACGGATATCCACTTCACTGCTGCCCGCAATCAGTATCTGTATTGTTCCCCCCATGTCTCCCAAGGGTGCCGTGTCAATGTGATCTTTTTCAAACGTGGCGGTGAGAGCGGTCCCTTTGTTTTCCACCGACTGGATCAAAAGATCGCCATTGCTTCTTTGCGCTGCCGCCTTGAAAAGGGAAATGCCCAGTCCCACGCGCCTTGTGGTGCGGGACGTGGTAAACGGATCTGTTACGTTTTCCAAGAGATCTCTGGGAATACCCCTGCCGTTATCCCGGATATCGATTAATATAAAGTCGTTTTTGTATACTTGGTTGATCATGATATTGATTCTGGAGGCACCGGCACTAATGCTGTTTTCAACGATGTCCAGTATATGGAGCGCAATCTCTTTCAAACCGTTGTTTGTTACCCTTTCCTTTTTAGCGCCTCGATCCGCCTTTGTGACAGTGCCGATTTAATCGAATCAAAGGAGATCTTTTCAATATTAAAAAGTGTGTATCCGGCGCCGATATCGTTCAAAAAATGCGCATCAGAGGAACATACACAAGGAATATTGAAATTGTCAACTGTTTTGTCCAGTGAACCCGGTGACACCTCGACTGCGTCCAGATGGGTATCCGGCGGAATAAACCCGAGCTGGCTTATGATACTGTAACTGGGTCTGTCAATATGGGCGGCAATGACGATGCCGCCCAGAGAGCGGATCTGTTTGACCGCTCTGTCAAGCGATATGTCTGATGCACCGATCAGGCGTTTCTCTTCGCAACCCAGCACCATATCATTTTCGTCTGCAATGACCTGGTGTCCGAAAATGTCGGGCGCGTTTTTTCCCTTGAGGAAGGCGTATACCAGTTTTTCCATCCGGCGGGCGGCGGAGACACTGTCAAACAGCCCCAGCAAGTGAACCTCCTCTTTTGTGCAGATTTCCATGCCGGCCAGGACTGTAATGCCGTATTGTCTGCCGAGTTTGATCAGGGGCGGGGTGTTCTTTGCCGAGTTGTGATCGCAGACCGCAATGAGGTCAATCTGTTCAGCGCTTACCTTTGCCATAATTTTGAGGGGGGTCATGTCCCAGTCGCCGCAGGGAGACAGGCAGGTATGGATGTGGAGGTCAGCTTTGATTTTCCTGGCCGCCCCGGTGGACAATTACAGGATCTCCAGTTTTGCAATCTTCATACACAGGTCAAAAGCGCTTTCATTTGACAGCAGAAGCGGTATGTTTTCGGTTTCCGATTTTGCCGCCGTATCGTCGTCAGGCATATTCCCGCCGGTGATGACAACACACGCCATATCTTTCAGGGTTGCCACCGCCACGACGTTCTGATGGGTCTGGATGGTCAGCCACGCGGCCGATTCCGGTGCGTTCGCCATTACGTCACTCAGCAGATCACCTGCATACCCGCCTTTAATGGTATTTTCCAATCCTTTTTTCCCGCTTTTGACCGTGAGACCAAGTCTTTCAGCAAACGCCTTTACTGTCACTTTTTTATCTCCTTGTAAAAGATACATTCCTTGAGTGAGCTTTTTTTCTGCACCACATCTTCGGCGAACGCCCTGCAACCCGGTGCGCCGCACGCGCTGCAGCTGTATCCGGGAAGTTTTTCAATCAGTTTGTCCACTTCTGTCAGCAATGCAAGGCTCAACGCCTTTCTCCGTTTCCCGAAAATTTTTTCCATCCCCTCGGCGCTGTTCCGGCTGGTGAGCCATTTCTGTTCGTAAAACCGGTCTTTTGTTTTTTTTGAAAATCCCCGGAATCTGCTGATCCGGCCTGTCAGATCGTGAACGGTGCTTTGGGCCACATACTTGTCAACGGCGCACAGAGAGCCCCCCACGCATCCTTCCATGCAGGCCCGGAATTCAATAAAGTTGAAGTCTTTGAAAAGTCCGAGTTCAACTTTTTCAAGGTATATCATGGTTTCGCTCAGTCCGGATATCGAAAGGGTCTTATCAAGGCCGGTTCCGAGACTTTCGCCGCCTGATATGCTCCACATGAGCCCCTCAGCGCAGGGGGGGCGCTCAAATTCAAAATCGGCTTCAGGTTCTTCCGATGTATTGGAACGGACATGCTTTATATGCGTTTTGAGCTCTGGATAGATCTGGCTGATGCCGATGGCCCGGCTTGTATAGGGAGATTTTTTGAAATGCGCCGATTTTTCCACGCTCATTTTCGTGGGGCAGGGATTGAGATAGAAGATGGAAATGTCCTTGAGACGGGCATTATACTTAACGGCAATAAGGGAGGCCGCTTTTTTTACGATGATGGAGACAGGTCTTAACACCGGATTGAGATGGGAAATCAGCTGTGGATAGTTGAAGGCGATAAGACGGAGAACCACCGGGCACATGGTGGAGATCACCGGCAGAGGGGGTGTGTTTTCCAGAACATGTCTTCTGGTCGCCCATTGAAACAGCTCAAAAAAGTAGGACATATCAACGATATGTTTAAACCCGATGCGCCGTAATCCGGCAAGCACGTCGCCGGGATCGGCTTCAGGAAACTGTGAATACACCACCGGCGCCACGAAAAGCACCGGCAGGGCTTCTCCCTTGAAGGCATCCGGATCGAAAGTGGCCGGTACGATGCAGTTTTGAGGACAGAAATGGATACATTCACCGCACCCGATACAGGAGTCCACCAGATGAATGGACTTTCCCCCCTTGATGCGTATGGCTTCCGTGGGGCATGATTTCACGCACTGCCCGCATCCGATGCACTTTTCCGGATTAAAATATACATAGCAGGGAAGATCCGGGCAGTTATTCATTCTCCCCTCCTGTTTCGAATGCTACTTTTATGGTGGTGCCGGATTCCTTTTGTGACGCGATACGGAATACGTCGGCATTCTTTTTAATGTTCGGCAGTCCCATTCCGGCGCCGAATCCCATTTCCCGGAGTTCGTCGGAAGCCGTGGAAAAACCCGCCTGCATGGCCTGTTCAATATCCGCGATACCGGGGCCCGTATCCTGAATTATTATAGACACCTTGTTCTTGTCAATGTCAAGGAACATCGTTCCGTCACCGGCGGCGTGCATCACGATGTTCATTTCGGCTTCATATCCGCACACGGCCGCTCTTCTGATAATGTCGGGCGGGAGTTTCAGTGATTTGAGCAGATTCTTGATGTCAATGGATGCTTTGCCGGCTTGAAAAAAGTCCCGCCTTTTTATTTCATAGTTTCGTTTGATTACGTCGTCCATCTGTAGACCATCAGTCCTCCGGACTATCTATCGCCGTTCAGCCCTCTCAAACCGTTCTGATAAAGCCTTCCGCTGGCGATGAACATTGACAGGGGGGTCGTGAGCAAAGGCAGTTCCTGTTCCATTGAAAGTGCGATAACCTCGGCCGGCGGTTTTTTGCCTCTTATGAGGGCAACGGCACCGATACCAGCGATGGTTGCGGTTCTTGCCACCTGCGGGGTGGTAATCCCGGTTAAAAGGATGGCACCTTCGGCCTCTGCGGCAAGTACATCACTCATAAGATCACTGGCGCCGGCCTTGGTGATGTCCTTGTCTTTGAACGCCTCAAGCGTCAGGAATTCAGCTTCGATTATTCTGGCGATTTCATACAGTTTCATAAAAAAACGGTAATCGAAAACCCTTTTCAAGTCAATACATATTTGACACACGGCTAATTTGTTCTACGGGTCACCTTTGGACAGGAAAGTCGGTTCGCCGGTGCAAATACTTTGCAACTCTCTTGTTGTCCTGTAAAATGAGCATATGAAGACAGACGGAATAGACAATCTTCAGGTAAGTTGTTATGCCGGTTACAGAGGTGAAGAGACACCCCGGACCGTCCGGATTTCCGGCAGGGAAATCCGGGTTGAAGAAATTATCGACAGATGGCTTTCCCCGGACCACAGGTATTTTAAATTCAGAGGCGATGACGGATGCCTGTACATCATCAGAAATGATACCCGAAAAGCCTCGTGGGAGCTGACGTTTTTCAGGACGTCGCCATAATGTGCTTCAAGCGGAAGTTTCCCGCCACCTGACCGTTGAATAGAGTCAACGACCACCCGCGAAGCGGGTGGCTTGGCGTGTATGCATTCGCATCTCTATCGAGCCCGGCCATAGGCCGGGAAAACAAAAACACGCCCGTGTTTCAATCGTTGACGGTTGTAACCGGGGGCATAGCCCCGGTTTTCAACAACCAACAAATTCACCGTGAAATGTCGGGATGAATAGTTGACATTTTTGGTATATTGTGAAAATTTACAACGGTAAAATTTTAACTGCTTACTTTTTTGGGAGATAGTGAATGCAGGAAGTTACTACTACTCATCCGTATCATCAAGACATCAGTGATGATAATTGGGAAAAAATTGACGCTGTTATTGAAGAAGGACGCGATGTCCCGGGAGCGCTTATTTCTGTTTTGCGGAAATGCCAGGAGATTGTCGGATATCTTCCCAGGGAGCTGCTGGACTATATTGCACAGGGGCTGCGTCTTTCTTCAAGTCAGGTGTTCGGCGTTGCCACGTTTTATTCCTTTTTTTCGCTCACACCGAAGGGCAGGAATACGATCAAGGTATGTACGGGCACCGCCTGCTATGTAAAAGGGGTAAAAGAGGCACTGAGCCGTATTTACAATCAGTACGGCATCACAACAGGAGAGACCACCGAGGACAGACGGTTTTCCCTTGAGGGCGTGCGATGTCTTGGTGCCTGCGGCCTTGCGCCGGTTATGGTGGTCAACGCGGATGTCTACGGGAATATCAGTCCGGACAGTGCGATTAATATTCTAGAGCGGTATGAGTAAAAGCGGAGAAGCGATATGAACCGAACCAGAATTCAAGTGATGCTTTGCGGCGGTACGGGATGTGAATCCACCGGCAGTCTCAAAGTCAAGACGGCGTTGGAAGCAGAGATTGAAAAGCACGGCCTTGAGCCGGAAGTCGAGATCGTTGTCACCGGCTGCAACGGATTTTGTGCGGTCGGCCCTGTCATGGTGGTGCAGCCTGAAGAGATATTTTATCAGCGGGTGCAGCCGGAAGATGCGGCCGAGCTTGTAGAAGAGCATTTTCTCAAGGGACGGCCCGTTAAAAGGCTTTTTTACAAGGAGCCCGCTTCAAAAGATGTTATCCCCCGGATGTCCGATATACGGTTTTTTTCAAGCCAGGTTTTCATTGCCATGCGGAACAAGGGGCATATCGATCCGGAGAATATAGACGAGTATATCGGGACGGAGGGATATTTTGCCACGGTGAAAGCCCTGCAGGAGATGACACCGGATGACATCGTGAGCGAAGTGCTGGATTCGGGATTGAGAGGCCGGGGCGGTGCCGGTTTTCCCGCAGGACGCAAATGGTCTTTTGCAAAGGCGGCCGAGGGGGATGAAAAGTACGTGCTGTGCAATGCGGATGAAGGTGATCCCGGTGCTTTCATGGACAGGAGTATCCTGGAATCCGATCCTCACGCGGTCCTGGAGGGAATGATCATCGCCGCAAAGGCAATCGGGGCTCAGAAAGGGTATATCTACTGCCGTTCCGAGTATCCCCTTGCCATTAAACGACTCTATATCGCCATTGACCAGGCCAAAAATTACGGACTTTTAGGGCAGGATATCCTCGGATCGGGCTTCAGTTTCGATATAGAGGTGTACGAGGGGGCCGGTGCGTTTGTATGCGGTGAAGAGACCGCTCTGATGCGGTCCATCGAAGGCCGCCGGGGCATGCCGAGACCGCGGCCGCCTTTCCCGGCGAATAAAGGATTGTGGGAGAAACCCACTATCCTGAACAACGTGGAAACGTTTGTCAATGTGCCGAGAATTATTCTGAACGGCAGTCAGTGGTATGCCGGCATCGGTACCGAGAAAAGCAAAGGCACAAAGGTGTTTGCGCTCTCGGGGGATGTCGCCAATATCGGCCTTCTTGAAGTTCCCATGGGCACCACCCTGAGAGAGATTATATTCGATATCGGCGGCGGGATTCCGGGAAAGGGCCGTAAGTTCAAAGCGGTTCAGCTGGGCGGGCCGTCTGGCGGATGTGTGCCGGAAGCGTATCTTGATACGCCGGTCGATTTTGAGGAGATTGCCAAGGTCGGGGCCATCATGGGGTCCGGCGGTGTCATCGTGATGGACAGCCGCACCTGCATGGTGGATATGGCGCGGTATTTCATGGATTTCATACAGGAGGAATCCTGCGGCAAATGCACCCCCTGCCGGGAAGGCACCAAGGAGATTCTGGCCATCCTTGAAAGGATATGCAAGGGGGAAGGGCAGAAAAGTGACATCACCAGACTTGAAACGCTTGCCGAGGTCGTCGGCAAGACCTCCCTCTGCGGCCTGGGCCAGACAGCCCCCAACCCGCTTCTCTCCACATTGAAGTATTTCAGGGATGAGTACGCCGCGCACATCGAGGAGAAGCGGTGTCCGGCAAAAGTCTGCGTGGACCTGATCAAGTTCGAGGTCGATCCGGACAAGTGCACCAAGTGCGGCATGTGCTACCGGCACTGCCCGGCCGAGGCGATTTCGTGGAAAAAGAAAGAGGTGGCGGTCATCCATAAGGACAAGTGTATCAAGTGCATGACCTGTCTGGAGAAATGCAAGTTTGACGCCATTTATTAAGGGACCGGCAGCATATGGACCAGAAGCCGAGAAACCCCTTTTTAACGGTTGATACCATCATCGAGACGGCGGAAGAAGGGGTTGTCTTGATCGAGAGACGCAACCCCCCTGCCGGATGGGCGCTGCCGGGGGGATTTGTGGATTACGGCGAGTCGGTCGAGAGCGCGGCCAAAAGAGAGGCAAAAGAGGAGACGGGCCTTGACGTGACGCTTACAGAGCAGTTTCATACCTACTCCGATCCTGACCGCGACCCGCGGTTTCATACGGTGTCAACCGTTTTTATCGCAAAAGGGGCCGGCGTCCTGAAAGCGGATGATGATGCCAAAAATGCAGGGATATTTACAAAGGAGCGTCTTCCCGCCAATATCGCCTTTGATCATGCCCGGATACTGGCCGATTACTTCAGGTACCGGCAGAATATCCCCAAAGATGAGATTTTTTCATTTTCATGAACGGACTTTTTTTAACAGGGTGTCCGCCATAACTTTCAGTTCCTCAGGCGCCGTTGCGATATCCTCATAGGGTCGGCCGCCCTGCCGGTCGGCCCGGGCGATTTCATCCGCTTCCGGGAGAAACCCCAGCAAGTCGAACTCCTGGTGCATGCTGTCATAAATCAGATTCCTGTCAGCGTCAGAAGTGATGCGGTTGCCGAGCACGTAGATGTGCTTTATGCCGATATCCGTCCCCAGCTTTCTTATTTTACGGGCGGCCATCCGGCTCCGTTTGCCGGGATTGACCACAATGACAAGCCCGTCCATATAACGCGAAGTGCCCCTTCCCAGATGTTCCACTCCGGCTTCCATGTCCATGATCACCACATCCTCCCGGATCAGCACCAGATGGTTCATCAGGGCTTTCAGTATGGTGCTTTCCGGGCAGATACAGCCGGAACCGCCCTGTTCGACAGTCCCCATGACAAGGAGTTTCACACCGTCCCGCTCCCGGGAAAACCGGTCCGGAATATCATCGACTTTGGGATTGAGCGTGAAAAATCCCCCCATGGTTCCGGGCTGAGCTCCGGTGCGTTCGGCAATCAGGTCGGAAAGTTCTGCCACAGGCGTGATCGGTTCTTTTTCATCAATTCCCAGCGCTGCCGCCAGATTTGTTACCGGGTCCGCATCAATGGCAATGACCCGGCTGTTTTTGTCGGAAGCGGCGATATACCGTGCCAAAAGGGAGGTAACCGTTGTTTTGCCAACCCCTCCCTTGCCGCCGACAGCAAGTTTTAATCCCACATCAGGCCTCCAGCTTCTTTTTTATTTTTCCTTTTTGATCCATGAGATAGACATCAAAATTGTGTCGTTCTGCATGCAGGATCAGATCTTCTTTTATCAATGCCTGGACTTCGTATTTCTTGTGAATAACGTCTTTGGGCATCAATAAAAAACATCCCTGCGCCTCTTCTTTGGTTTCAAAGGCGGGGATGAAGTGGGTGCCGGTTTCCTGATCTTCAAAGCCCAGAAATTCCTCAGTGTCCGTATCCGGGTTCTGAACGACCACATAAAACCATTCGCTCTTGATATCATCTGCCATCGATATTGCCTTAGGCAGCAAGTGAAAATAACGTACACATCTTGCTTGCCTTTTTAGCTGTTTTCTTCGTTGGAACAAGGTTTACATAGCTCGTTATGCGCACCTTGTCCCGCCTTGAAAACAAATAAAAATTCGGCGCAATATGCACAACTTATTTTAACTTGCTGCCTTAACGTAAAACCCTCTCTCTTTTACCGGCAAAGAGAGAGGGTGACAGTTTTTTGCACATCCCGCATCCGCCCGGCGGCGGTTAGAGCTCAAGCCATGAATCTGAAAACAGCGTTCTGCCGAGGATCACATCAACTGTTTTGACGTAATCCTGCATTTCCTTGTCCAGACTGTCCATGGGGGGTGCTTCCCCGTCCATGGCTTTGTGGATGGTTTCCACGATGTCCGGCCGCTGTCCCTTGGCAATGGCGATGAGCTTGTCATCCAGGGGGTCGGCTATCACGGATTTCATGCCGTTTCTTTCGAGCATGACCATATACGTCTGGTTCAGAATCGGTCTGAGATGATCCGGCGGTCCGTTGGAGATGTTTGACAGGCCGCAGGTGCTCTTTGAACCCGGCGCGATGTCCTCGAGCATGGCCTGGAAATTCATCAGGCTGATAAGCTGCGGCTGCTGGATGTTCACCGGGGTCACAATGCCGTCCACCCATATCTTTTCATTCGGAATGCCCGCTTCATTGGCAAAGTAGATCAGTTCCACAGCCAGGGCCGCTCTTTCGTTTTCATCCCTGGGAAGTCCTTCCGGCCCCCACATCAGCGCGATAAAATCGGCATCGTATTCAGCGGCAACGGGCACCATCTCCTGATACCGTTCGGGCCGTGCCATGATCGAGTTGATGATGTGCGGCTGGTCAGCCGGTTTCAGCACCTTGAGTCCCTCTTTTATGGCATCGATATTTGAAGTGTCCAGCAAAACAGGCATCCCCGGTACTGCCTCCTGAACGATATTGCACACCCAGGGCATCAGCTCATGACCGAATTTTTTGGCCGGGCCCAGGTTGATGTCAATATAGTCCATTCCCTTTTCTTTCTGCATCTCAACTTCTTCCTGAATCGGCTTGGGGTCGCGTTTGGCAGGATCAGGCTCCTTGAACTCCTTTCCGATTTTGGTTGAAATGACGTTTAAGCTTTCACCAAAAAGTATCATTATTGCTCCTTTTTGTTTTAGTTATCTTGCTTTCAGAAAAGCCGGAATATGCGGTGCTTCCCTCGGGCCGACCGTGACGGTCCAATCCGGAAGCTCCTCTTCGATTTCACCCACGATGGCAGCAGCGTATCCGGGGATAATCAGTTCTTTTGTTTTTGTTTTGTCTGCTATGCCGCATTTTTTTACAAACATGCCGACGTCATCCCCGGCAAATTTTCCCGCCGCCCAGGCCGTCAGGACACTCAGTCCTTCGGAGTCCTTTATAAGCAGCCAGGCCGGTTCTTTGCTGCCTTCTATCTCTCCGGACACAATAAAGTAGGTCAGCGCAAAGTTGGTAGTGATCAGAATCGGTGAGTTTTCGTCAGGATTACCGATTTCATATATACCTTCGGTCACCGTCATGGGCCGCTGGGGATCGGTAAAAATGTTGAGCCGCTCCAGGAGAAGCGGAAACATGGATTCCGCTGTAAAATCCGACATGCCAACAATGCCGCCGTACTTGGCAATGAACATGGCGGATATAAGGGTTTCCATGTCCAGATTGGAGGCCATTTCACAGGGGAAGGCGATGGTCGGGAATCCCAGGGACCGGTTGTTTTGTTTAAGCGCGGCCCGCCGTATGGCGATCTGATCCTCGAGCGCCTGTTTGATTTCCCTTGTCCCCGAATCGATGACCAGGTCTTTCAGGCCCATCTCGCTCAGCTTGTCGGTCAGCGGAATAAGGTTTTCCACGGAATCCGCCTTTACCGCCAGCGGCAGATCATTGTCTTTTGCCAGGGCGCCGAGTTCGTCCACATTGTCGCTGGTGGCGGCATACAGAAGCGGTCTTTTGAAGCCGGCCGCTTCCACACCGGCCTTCATGACGTCGATGTCGTCTGTCATGAGAACCAGGTTGAACTCGGATTTTTCCGCTACCGTTTTTGCCAGGGCGGAAAACGCATCTTTCCCGGCGCCGGCATCTTTGAGGGCAATCAGTTCGGGTCTCAGGTTGAAGCCCACCCGTTCATACTGAAACGCATTGTATATTTTCAGTTTTTTTTCAAGTTCGGCTGTGTCTGTATCAGAGGATACCGTGGCCGCCAGAAGGGTCGGGTTGTAGAATGTTTTTTCATGCCTGAAAAGAACGGTCTCGCCGCCGGCTGTTTTCTGGCGGACGCCTTTGCCCACTTTTACAGGTCGGATCGGCGGGGCCGACGCTTCTGCAAGCTTTTCCCTTGCTTCATCAGAGACATAAGGGCAGGCGTCGAGTTCAGCCTTTCCTGAAGCGAGATTCATTGCAAAAGCCAGGCAGGTCGGAACGCCGCACTCTTTGCAGTTTGTCTGCGGCAGGAGTTTGAATATCTGTATACCGGTTAAAGCCATGTTGATCTCCTTAAATGAAATTTACACTTTGTTCATCAGGGCTGTGTGTCTGATGTCACACAGCCCTGGTCTGTTTGTCATTTGATCAGCCGACGATGGAATCGAGGTTGAGGGCCGGATGTTCCTTTTCCTGGAGGAACGGCAGAATCTCTTCCTCTGTGACACCCACTGTTTCATCCGCGATCCGGTCATACAGGTCGGGTACACCGAGGAGCTCAGCCCTTGCATCCAGCCGCTCCTTGATCTCTTCTTTGAGGCTCTTCGGCATCCATACCATTCTCAGAATACCGCCTTCTTCCTTGTCCGTGGGACCGTCTCCCCGGACGAATTTTGCCTGGCAGATGTTGAACTTGGAATGGCCCACGAAGCCCGGAGAAGTGGCGCCGCCGCCCATGACACCGGCCAGGGTCGTAAACTTCATGCCGCAGGGGGTTTCGCCTGCATAATCCCTGTGTACCGTCATGATGCCGTTACAGGTCGGCAACATGGCGGCAATACATTCACAGCACCCGCAGGTGGTCATGGGATCGTGCACGATGGAGTAAAAGTTGTAATGGGTGACCGCGCCCCTGGAGGCCTTGTAAACGAAATCGTTCACGCCTTTCCACTGGCCGAGGCGTTTGTTCAGGCACTCTCCCTTTTCAATGGGCTGGTTCGGGCCGGTCGGGTTGATCTCGAATGACGCCTTGCAGTCCATCCAGTTGTAGGCGCCGCAGAGGCCGGTTCTTTCAGGGCTTACCGTGCACACATGGTTCGGTGCGAACGACTGGCAGAGGGTGCAGGAGTAGTAGGTTTCCACGTCTTCGTCTTTCATCTTGTCGACGCGCTCGTCCCGTTGTTTATACTCGCCTCTTGCCCGTTCAGTAAGCTGGTCCACATCCGCTTTCTTGGTGTACAGGGTGACCTGGACCTTGTCCAGTATTTTGCCGAAGTCCTGATGGAATTTGGCATGAAGAACGGTACCGATATCCTTGAGGGTAAACCCTTTTTCGATAGCGGCTTTGCTGATGCGGATCCACGAGATATCCCGCTGTCCGATGTGCATGACCCCCTGGATGTAGTTGACCAGATGGTGGATCTGCCGCTCGATAATGGGCTCGAAATCCTCCTGGAATTCCCGGCCGGCAATATTGACATAAATGCCCAGCGGGAAGGTGCCGCCTTCTTTCACCTCATCAAGATCCGGTCCTTCAATGATCACCTTGCCGTCTTCAATTTCATTCATCTCCGTCATCTTGACAAGTTCGGTGCACTGGCTCTTGCCGCCGCCGCACTGGGCGTACAGGTCGGCTCCCCTGACCCGTTCCCCTTCGTAGGCCGGGCCGAATGAACAGGGGATCTCGATCTCGGATACGGTCACCTTGAGGCCTCTTGTTTCAACCGACTTCTGTACGAGCTCTTCATGGGGTACGTTCGCGAGAACGTGTTCGTAGGTGCAGATACCGGTCGGCAGAATCTGGGGAATCTCCGTGTCCGCCAGCGTGGGAAACCCCCAGTTGACACATCCGGCTGCCGCCACCGCCCATTCGGTGCCGATATCGCCCAGTGCGTTGACAAAGGCGAAAATCCGGTCTTTGTTGTATTTCAGGATTTTTTTGTGGTCGCCGGCCTGTACGCCGCCAAAAGCCATGGCGGCCCTGTTGGCGAATCCGAGTGCGAAGACCGCGGACGAGATGTCCGGTCCGAACGGCACGATCCGGGTATTCCAGCCGATCTGGACGCCGGCCTCGATCAGCTGTTCAATGATGGTGGTTTCGTTGTGGTGGGCGGCGCAGAAAATGTAGAGACTCCTTTTCTGGTAGTCTTCCACAATCATCTTGGCGGTTTCCGGATCGGGGGCGGCTCCTACAATGGCCGCAAATCCCGGGGCGGAGCCGTCAACGAATTCCACGCCCCTTTTTCTCAGGATGGTGTCATCCGCCGGTCCCACCCAGATCTTTCCGTTTTCAATGTCGGGATCCTCTTCAGGGACATAGAAATCCGGCTCTCTTACAATCCGGATGGCCTCCTTGACCTCATATGACAGGATGCCCGCCATACCGGCATCCAGAAGCGGCCCGAGGTAGGGCAGGTGGTTTTTCCCTTTCACATGGGGCGGCAGAAGCCCCCTGGCAAACGCCATCGGTTTTTTAAGGTCTTCGAGTGTTTTGACTTCGATGCCGGTTAATGAATAGATAACCGGGAGAAAATATCCGGTGTTCGGAAATTCAACTTTTGTATCTGCATTGAATGAGTCAAGGGCTTCTCTCAGTTCGCCCTCAACCTCTGAAACGACTTTATATCCGCCCTGAATGGCTGCAAATGCGATTAATTTGGACATTGGTTCCTCCTTCTTTGAGGATTTTTCATTTTGAGTATCTTTTTATTACGCTTCAAGTTGCTGACGATCCGCCATATCCATGAGAACTCTCTCCCTTGCCTTGTCAATGCCGAGTTCTTTCCGTTTTTTGTCAATATGATCGATCATCATCTGGGCATGTTTGTACGGATCCGCTTCCAGATCCCACATGCCGCCGTATATTTTTTCAAGCTCTTTGGCAAGGTAGTCATGGAAGACAGGTGCGCCTGACGTCGGGAGCGTCACGCCGAACACCGTATACACACCCGATGTGACAAAGTAGTGTCCGATGGAAATGGCTTTTTCACTCATCCATTCCGGTGCGCTGCCGGCGGCCGGAAGATCGCAGATGTCGTTACCGAGTCCGCCCGCTTTCACAACTTCGGTTGCCGCCAGCAGAATCCGTGAGTTGTCCACACAGGATCCCAGGTGCAGTACCGGCGGAATGCCGACGGTTTCACATACTTCGGCAAGTCCCGCTCCGCAGTGTACCGCCGCCGATTCCGGGGTTAAAAGCCCTTCCATGGCACAGGCGATCGCGTTGCAGCCGGTTGTCAGAACAATGACATCATTCTTGATAAGTTTTTTTACAACTTCCACGTGTGCTTCATTGTGCTTGGTCCTGGCGTTGTTGCATCCCACAACACCGCCGATCCCGCGGATCCGGCCGTTGATGATGTTGTCATTGAGGGTGTAGTAAGTCCCCCTGAAAGTGCCGCCCAGGTGGTACTGGATGGATTCAACACCGAAACCCGCCACTTGCGTGGTTTTCTGTTTGGGAATCATCACTTCGGCGCCGCGGTTTTCAAAGTTGTCAATGGCCAGCTTGACGATCCGCTTGGCGTCTTCAAGCGCATACTCTTCGTTGAACTCGATATGCATCACATTGTCCTGCTCCATCTTGGCAATGGGGTGGGTGGTGATCAGTTTGGTGTGAAAACACTTGGCCACGTTGGCGAGGTTCTGCATGATGCACTGGATGTCGACCACCATGGCGTCACAGGCGCCGGTGATGATGGCCAGTTCCTGCTGGAGGAACGTGGCGGCCGTGGGGATGCCGTGGCGCTGGAGAATTTCGTTGGCCGTACAGCAGATGCCGCCGAGCTGGATACCCTTGGCGCCTTTCTCCCTGGCGTAGTCCAGCATTTCCTGGCTCTGGGCGACCGCCACGATAATTTCCGACAGCACCGGTTCGTGGCCGTGAACGATAATGTTCACATGGTCTTCCTTCATAATACCGAGGTTGGCTTCGGACTGCAGGGGATAGGGGGTGCCGAAAATCACGTCCTGCAGATC
>CAYZHB010000006.1:0-13754 GCA_964478245.1 uncultured Desulfobacterales bacterium
TATCAGCTGCCCTGTTTTTTCTTTCTGTCAACACCGTATTTTTTCTTGTTTGCATTCAGTTTCAGTGCGGTTTTCACGCCTTTGTCCCGGATGGTGTAAAGCATCAGGCTTTTTTTGTTCATATGGAAAAACCGGTTGCCGTACTTCTCCAGTTTCCGGCGGTCGATGTCGAAACCGAGTCCCGGTCGATAATCGGGCTCGATGAAACCGTTGTCGTGCACAAACGGTTTTTCCAGGATGCCGTCCCGTTTTTCCACTGTCCATGACGGGGGATTCAGCGGATATTCAAGGGGCTTGGCACCGTTGAACCCGCTGGCCAAAAGCACCTGCAGATTGACGGCAAACCCGATCCCGTTGGTCCAGGTGTGGGGTGTGAACACAAGACCGTGTTCCCGGCAGTGGGCCGCCACCTCGAGGGCGTGCTTTATGCCCCCCGTCATAACGGCATCCGGCTGGAAAATGTCATAGCACTTTCGCTCGATCATGTATTTCAGTTCGTTCTTCCCGTTTGTGTGGATCTCCCCACCGGCAATGGGCACCCGGCTGTATGCCGTAAGCGCGGCCAGGGCATCGAAATCATCCATGGGCAGCGGCTCTTCGATCCAGGCGACGCCCATTTCCCGGCAGGCATCCGCAAAATATTTGGCCCTTTCAAGATCCCACAGGGGGGCGTCGTTGATGATCGTCACCCGCCATCCCTGGTTGGCATCCACCCCCACGGCCATTTTGTCGCCCACCGCATCGACCACCGCCCGGACCTGCCGGATATCCGCTTCGACATCAAAGTCATGCACCCGTATTTTAATGGTTCTGAACCCCTCGTCAAACCGCTGCTGTGCCTCTTTCACCCGCTCCTTTGCCGGTTTTATCTCCCCTGTGGAGGCATAAAGCGCCACCGGCTCTTTCCGGCCGCCGAAAAGCTCGAACACGGGTTTTTTCTCTATCTTGCCGATAATGTCCCAGAAAGCCGGTTCGATCCAGCCCGGTCGTATCCCCAGGTACGATATCTCCCTGAGCCGCTGCAGCATCAGGTCCGTGTCCGTGGCATCGTGCCCGATAAGATACGGGGCTATCAGGTACCCCAGGCCCGCCCGTTCCGATGCAATGGCCGGACCGGCGGCATGCCCCCGGACACCGCTTTCGGTTGTGATCCGGATCAGGTCAAACCGGTTATCCGTGGCAGGGTAGCCCGGAATCCAGCTCGGGTAAAACGGTTTGTCAAGCGGTATCCGTACATGAAACATTTCAATGGTGGCAATCTTGCTCATTTCGTATCCTTTTCTTAAAAAGTCCAATCCCGCCGGGTGTCTCCGGATTAAAAAGTGACAGCAGGTTTTTATCATATTACTGTTGGCCCTCGTTGTAAAGAGATATCAGGAAGGCGAGAGCGCACACAAGGGCAACCTGTTCTGTTGTTCAGCGGGCGAACAGCGGATGCTTACACTGAATTTTTCCGGGACGTCGTATACGGAGACTTTTTCCTGTTTAGCGGTCTGCCGCCATCCGCCCCGGGTCGATCAAAAATAATTCCGCAGTTTCAGTTCAAACGGATGCGGGTTCAGGTACGTCTGGGATTTGAGCCACGGCTGATCATATTTCATCACATAATGCCGGACAAGGGTAATGGGCACGATCAGCGGGACATATCCCTGCCGGTACTGATCAAACAGGGAAAGGAGCTCCTGTTTTTCGTCGGCGGTCAGCTGTCGCTTGAAATACCCCATGATATGGTGCAGCACATTGATGTTTTTCTTTACCGTGGTTTTCAGCTGCAAAGCTTTCAAAAGCACTTCCTCGTAGACGTCAAGCAACGCGTTTCCGGAAAACGTTTTACCGGACGCCACGAGTTTCCCCATTTTCCGGTAGAGCACATCACTCCGGGAGAGCAGCAGAAGCTTGTTGCGGGTATGGAAATCCACCAGGCCGCCAAGAGAGGGATTCCCACGCAGAAACTCCCGCCAGCGCTGAAGAAAAAACACGTTCTCGATAAAATGCTCCCGCAGCTTGGGATCATGCAGCCGGCCGGATTCTTCCGCCGGAATCCGCGGGAACCGTTCCGTAAAGGCCCGGGCAAAAAGCCCGGTACCGTTTTTGCGCACTTTGCCGTCCCGGCCATAGACCCTGATCCGGTAAAGGCCGCTGCTGGGAGACTTGCTTTTGAAAATAAACCCGCACAAATCTTCTTTTTCGAGTGCTTCCAGCTTTTCCGCTATCCAGGCGGTCATCTGTCCGGTTTTGTCCTCTCCGGTTCTCCGGGTGACCAGGCGGGGACTGTCAGAATCCCCCACCAGCCGCACCGCTTCTCTGGGGACGGACATGCCGCATTCGACCTCGGGACATACCGGTACGTATTCGGCGAAAAGACCGAGTGTCTGGGTTAAAAACCCGTCGTGACTGTGGCTGCCGTCATATCGCACCCGGTTACCAAGCAGGCATGAACTGATACCGATTTTAATGGGCGTGAGCATCTGCCCTCCTTTCAAACGGGTCATATGGTAACACCTTGCCCCGCAGAAATCACCACGGGTCAACTCTGGACAGAACAACTTCAGCTTGCTGACTGATATTGACTTTATTGTACCCCAATACTATAGTTTCGTCTATACAGGCGTTCCTTTTTTATAAAGGGCTTTCTTTCCGGCCGGTGAAACGTGTCACTTCCGTTGCGGTGGTGTCGCGGACACACCGGCGCAATTGTTCAGCAGGGTTTTGCTATGGCCACCGACGTCACCGTCAACGACCTGATGCAGAAAGGATACCGGTACCAGCGGGTGGTACCGGCAGGAGACCATTTTCATCCCGATTTCCGTCCGGCGCTTTCCCCTCCGGAACTTCTGTCCATGGGCATCTTCGGCGGCAAATACATGACAGACTGCCGGGATGAATTCCCGGCCGAATGGTTTGAAAAGGCGAAACTCTCCCCGCAGAGGAAAGATATCACGCTGAACTATTACAAAGTCGATGCCTCGCTTCCGCTCAGGGAATGGCGAAAACGGGGATGGATTTACGCGGAAGACCCCCGCGGCTGGTTTCAGTGGTACTGCCGGTACTATATGGGACGCCGCATTCCGGGGGAAGATGAGCGCCAGATCAAGCGATGGAAGGGCATCAAGCGGCATGCCGCCGCCATCAGAAAAAACTGCCGCCCCGGTGACGCCACGTGCCGGCCGAAACAGCGGCAGACGCTGCTGCACTGGGCCTATGATTCCCGGCGGTTGTGAACCGCAAAAGGAAAATACCATGACCGAAAAAAACAAAAATGACATGCCGCAGAAACCGGTCCTTGTGACCGGTTCAACCGGATACGTGGCGGGCCGTCTCATCCCCCTTCTGCTTGCGGCGGGGTACCCGGTCAGGGCCATGGGGCGGTCAACAGAAAAAATGGCCGGCCGGCCCTGGGGCGCCCATCCCGATGTCCAGCTGGTCAAAGGCGACATCCTGGACGTCGTGTCTCTGAAAAATGCCGTGAAAGGGTGCGGGACCATATACTACCTGGTTCACTCCATGATCTCCCGAAAAGGCGGCTACCGGGATGCCGACCGGACCGGTGCGGAAAACCTCGTTCGGGCCGCCGCAGAGGAAAAGGCGGCACATATTGTCTATCTCGGCGGTCTCGGGGACATTCACCACAAAAATATCAGCCCGCACCTGGTTTCCCGGAACGAGGTCGGCCGGATACTCCAGGACGGGGACGTGCCGGTGACTGTTCTGAGAGCCGCCATGATACTGGGATCCGGCAGTGCCAGTTTCGAAATACTCCGGTACCTTGCCGAGCGGTTGCCGTTCATGATTACCCCGAAATGGGTCAGTATGCCGACCCAGCCCATTGCCGTCTCCAATGTGCTGGCGTATCTCAAGGGGTGTCTCGAAAATCCCGACACCCGGGGAAAGACTTTTGATATCGGCGGCCCCGATGTACTGGCATACCGGGATCTGTTCAAAATTTTCGCCGAAGAGGCCGGCCTCCCGAAACCGGTCATCATTCCGGTGCCGGTACTGACACCGAAACTTTCCGCCCTCTGGATACACCTTGTCACCCCGGTGCCGGCCGCCATCGCCCGGCCGTTAGCAGAAGGATTGAGCCTGCCCACGGTCTGCACTGAAAACACCATCACCGGTCTGGTCCCCCAGGAACTGATCAGCTGCCGGGAGGCCATCCGCCGGGCGATTGACCGGATCAGCCAGGAAAAAGTGGACACCTGCTGGACCGATGCCGGCGCCCTTCAGTATCCTGAATGGACCCACTGCGGCGATTCAGCTTATTCGGGCGGCACCATACTCGCGTGCGGATACCGGATAGCCGTCAAAGGGAACGCCGAGGACCTGTGGCCTTCCGTACAGCGTATCGGGGGCGATACCGGCTATTACGGAGCGGATATCCTCTGGCGGATACGGGGAATCATTGATCTTTTTTCCGGCGGGGTCGGCCTGAACCGCGGACGCCGGTCAAAATCGGGTCTCCGGGTGGGGGACGCCCTTGACTTCTGGCGGGTGCTTGACGTAAACCCGCCCCGTCGGCTGCTGCTGCTGGCCGAAATGAAAACGCCGGGTGAAGCGCTTCTGGAAATCGTCATAACCGAGCTTGCGGAAAAACGATGTGAACTTGCGCTCCTGTCCCGGTTTCTTCCCCGGGGGCTTCCCGGCATCCTTTACTGGTACGGCCTGTATCCCTTCCACCAGTATGTTTTCACCCGGATGCTCAAAGGCGTGGTGAAAGCCGCCGGCCTGGTCCCGGAAAACCGGCCGGAACGGTATACCCCCAAAATTACCCGGTCCTGCCGGATGCCGGGAAAATAGCCTGTGAGCCAGGCGGCCGACTGGGTGAATGCCGACGTCATCAATATCCATGCGGGCGGGGTCTACAACGACAAACCGTCCGCGCTTTCCCGTCTCAGGAAACAAATGGACATTCTCCCCGCCGGGATCCGGGACCGGCTGACCCTGGAAAATGACGACCGAAGCTATTCACCGGCCGACCTTCTGCCGCTCTGCCGGGAGATGGGAATCCCTCTGGTTTACGATGTCCACCACCACCGGTGTCTGCCGGACGGTATGACCATTGAGAAGGCCACGGAGGCCGCTCTTTTCACCTGGAACAGAGAGCCGCTCTTTCACCTTTCCTCGCCGCTTCACGGGTGGAACGGCCCTGATATCCGAAAACATCACGACTATATCGATCCCGGCGATTTCCCCGGAAACTGGCTGCCGATGGATCTGACAGTGGAAGTGGAGGCAAAAGCAAAAGAACTGGCCGTTCTGAAACTGAAAAAGGATCTGGAACTTGTGCACCCGGAATCTATTGTCACATAAATTTCAAAATACTGAACCGAAAAGCACCGTCTGTTTGTCAAGTGACGGCGGCGGGCCGCAGTTCAGTTTCGCAGAGTGGCGACAACCCGTTCCGGCCTGTGGAAAAAAGCAAACACCTCCATGATATCCTTCACCACGAGATCCGCCGATGTGAGAGAAGCGATGGAAAGACCTTCGGCCTGGAGAACGGCAATGCCGATGGCGGCTTTTCCGAGCATCAGGCGGTCATTGGTACCATTGCCCACGCACAGGACACGGGCTGGGAGGTTCGAAGAGATGCGACAGCATACATGAGGCGGCAGACCTGAAAGGGCTGCCTGGATGAGGCAGAGGAAGTTCCCCGCCACCTGCCCATGGCATAGAACAAATTAGCCGTGAAGGACAGCCCGATGGGCGCCCCCCAAAGCGGGTGGTCGTTGACTCTGCCGGTCTACTCTGGACAGGCTGGTGGCTGTTCAGGGCTTGTTTTTTAAGCGCGGCCGCGTTACTATTGCCTGAACAGCAGGGGAACGAGTTCATTGCGAATACAAGATACCGGAACCGTAATACGACGGCAGCAGAGGGAAACAAAACGCCTTATGGCCCATCAATTTTTAAAACCCGGGGACACGTTGTATATTTACTATATAAAAGGGCACATCACCATGCCGCAAGATCTTGCCGGCAGTCATCCCCATTATCACGGAAACTGGATTGAAGGCGACTGCTCGTTTCTCTTCTTTTCCGCCCCTTCTGACCGGGCTGTGGCAACAGCCCTCAACCAAAACCCGGACACTGTTCTGGCGGACCGATTCGAGATGACACTGGCACAGTGGCGCGGCGAACATCCAGGGGCCTTTGAAATCGGGGATATCTGCGTGCATCCGCCCTGGGAGATGCCGCCGGCCGGCAAAGAGGGGGATATCCATATCGTTCTCGATCCCGGCGTGGTTTTCGGTACCGGCCGGCATCCGACAACAGAGGACTGTATCCGCATGCTCCAGGATCTCCTCGCCCGCGAACCCATTACCTCGCTGCTGGATATCGGCACGGGAACCGGGCTCCTCTCCCTGGCTGCCGCGGCCCTGGGCATTGAAAAAATAATCGCCTGTGATCTCAACCCGCTGGCGGTCAAAACGACCCGCCGGAATATCAGGCTGAACGCCTTTAAAAACCGGGTTCTGCCTGTCCAGGCCAGGGGGGAAACCCTCATCAACACCCCGGCCGATGCGGTGGTGGCCAATATCCACTACGATGTCATGAAGGCGATGATTGCCGAGAGGGGATTTTGGGAAAAAAAGTGGTTTATTCTGTCGGGCCTTCTCAAAACCGAGACGGAAAAAATCACTGACAGACTCGATTCAAAAGGGGTTTGCGCCCTCGATATCACCTGCGCTGACGGCGTATGGCACACGATCCTCGGCAAGACGACCCGAGGCTATTGAACAATACCGCTTTTCCCGGATTGCTCCGTCAAACCCGGTGCCTGACAGGAAGTGAACCCGTTATTCCGTCCTGCCGCCCAGCTTGTTTTCAAGCGCTTTGACACGGTTTTCCAGGGTCAGCAGGTATTTTTCCATCATCTCGAGATATTCGGCAAATGCATAGGCAATCCCCATTTCCATGGCCCTTCTTTCTAGACGGTCCCGGAGTTCTTCCGGACTCTCTTTTTCACGTTCTTCCAGTGTGGGCATACGGGTTCCCCTCTGTTTAAAAATCGATGCTCCCCGGCGTCCGCGGGAATGGTATCACGTCCCGGATATTGCTGATACCGGTCAGAAACATGACCAGTCTTTCGAATCCGAGTCCGAATCCGGAGTGGGGCACCGATCCGAACCGCCTCGAATCAAGGTACCACCAGTATTCATCCAGCGGGAGATTCATCTCCTTCATCCGCTGCTGGAGTATATTCAGGCGCTCTTCCCGCTGGCTTCCCCCCAGCACCTCACCGATCCGGGGAATCAGGAGATCGACGGCCGCGACCGTCCTGTTGTCATCATTCAAGCGCATGTAAAAGGGTTTGATCGTTTTGGGGTAATCGGTAATGAACACCGGCTTTTTAAAATGGGTCTCGGCAAGGAATCGCTCGTGTTCCGACTGGAGGTCCTCGCCATCCACAACTTTGTATTCGAACGTCCTGCCGGATGTCTTTAGAATATCCAGGGCCTCGGCATAGGTGATCCGTTTGAACTCAGATTCGATCAGATTGTCGATGGCCCCGGGCAGATCCTTGTCCACAAAACGGGCAAAAAGCGCCAGGTCCTCATCACATGCCTCTTTTGCATGCGCGGCAAGGAATTTAATCAGCGCCTCGCCATGATCCATGTTCTCCTCGAGATCACAGAACGCCATCTCCGGCTCCAGCATCCAGAACTCGGCCACATGCCGGCTGGTATTGGAATTTTCCGCCCGGAAAGTGGGACCGAACGTATACACATCCCCCAGGGCCAGCGCAAACATTTCAGCCGAAAGCTGCCCTGACACCGTCAGGTTGACCGGGCGGCCGAAAAAATCCTTTTCAGAAGGCCACTTTCCCTCCGTGGCAACCTCGGCGGGATCCAGGCTGGTCACCCGGAACATCTCGCCGGCGCCTTCACAGTCAGAGCCTGTTATCACGGGGGTGTTAAGGCATCTGAACCCCCTGTCCCGGTAAAACTTGTGGACCGCGTATATCAATTCCGACCGGATTCTGAAAACAGCGCCGTACTTGTTGGTTCTGGGCCGCAGATGGGCAATGGTCCGCAGAAATTCATCCGAATGCCGTTTCTTCTGCAAAGGATATGTTTCCGGTGCCACACTGACAATGTCCACCTTTTCCGCCCGGATTTCCAGGTCCTGGCCTTTTCCCGGCGACGCCACAAGGGTGCCTTCGACCGCGAGGGCGGATCCGGTGGTGATCTTTTCTATGTCCGCGTAATTTTCAAGCGCCTCTTCGGCGATTGTCTGGATATTTTTAAGGCATGACCCGTCATTTATCTCAATGAACGAAAAATTTTTTGAATCCCGCTTCGTTCTGACCCATCCTTTCACAAGCACTTTTTCACCCGCCCCGGATGAACTGAGCAGTGTTTTAATTTTTGTTCTTTTCATTGAATTATCCTGTACAAATCCCTATAATGTTCTGTTCGGTTTAAAATAATTCGCAACGCTTAATGCAAAACACGTGTGCACTCACTACCATGGATAAAAAAAATTTTCAAGAAATCCTGCCGCTTGTGGAAATGCCGAGCCGGTATCTGGGCACCGAGATCAATACGGTCAGAAAGGACCTTGATCAAGTGGACCTCAAATTCGCGCTGGCCTTTCCCGACCTTTATGAAATCGGCACCTCCTACTTTGGCGGACAGATCCTGTACCACGTATTGAACCGGATACCCGACATCGCAGCGGAACGGGTGTTCACGCCGGCACCTGATATGGCCGGCCTGATGGGGAAAAACGGCATTCCCCTTTTGACCCTGGAATCCGGCACGCCTGTGGCCGCTTTTGACATTCTCGGGATCAGCCTGCTGTACGAGCTGAACTTCACCAATATCCTGCTGATGCTGGATCTGGCCGGCATCCCTTTTTACGCTGACGAGCGGGACACCACATATCCCCTTGTTGTGGGGGGCGGTCCCTGTGCGTTCAATCCCGAAGGCGTGGCCGATTTTTTCGATGTGATTCTGGTGGGGGACGGGGAAAAACGTGCACCGGACATCGCTTTTACATACATGAAATGGCGGCGGGAGGGAGACGGCAAAAAACACACCCTGCTGAACATGCTGTCCGAAATCGAGGGGGTCTATGTCCCGGCCTTTTTCAAAGCGGCGTTTGACAAAGACGGCATTCAGACAACAGTGCCGCTGAAGCCGGGCTACAGCTCGGTAAAGAGAGCGGTGCTGTCCCATTTTGAAGATAGCCACTTTCCGGCAGCGCCGGTGGTGCCGTTTGGAAAACCCGTACACGACCGGCTCCGGCTTGAAATCGCCAGGGGCTGCTCCAAGGGATGCCGGTTCTGTCAGGCCGGTATGATCTACAGGCCGGTGAGGGAACGGACATGCACGGAGTTGGTGAAAACCGCTGAAAAATCCCTCAAAACAACCGGCTACCGGGACATTTCAATGCTCTCGCTCAGTACGGGGGATTATTCGGCACTCGAACCGCTCATGAAAAAGCTTTCCGGTCTGAACCGGCACCACCCGACCGCTCTCTCCCTGCCGTCGGTGCGGGCGGAAAAACTGACGCCGGCCCTCATGGACATAATCCGGAAGGTGAAAAAAACCGGCTTTACCATCGCACCGGAAGCCGGCTCCCAGCGCCTCAGAAACATCATCAACAAAAAACTCTCGGAAGAAGCGATCTTTACAACGGTAGAAAACGCCTTCAATTCGGGATGGCGGCACATAAAACTCTATTTCATGATCGGGCTGCCTTTTGAAACCGACAGCGACATCGAGCAGATATGTGACCTTTCCAGACGACTTGCCGCGCTGAAGTCGCAGAAACACACTGGTATCCACGTCAGCGTCGCCACTTTTATCCCGAAATCCCATACACCGTTTCAAAGGCACCCCCAGATTTCCGTGACCGCCGCACTGGAAAAACTGCAGTACCTCAAGGACAACCTGCGGCACCCGGCCATTAAACTGAAATGGCAGGACCCGCACATGAGCCTGATTGAAGGCGTATGGGCAAGAGGAGACCGGCGGCTTTCCTCTCTTCTGGTGCAGGCCTATGAAAACGGCTGCCACCTTGATGGATGGTCGGACAGATTCCGGTTCGATCTCTGGGAGACCGCCTTTGAAAAAGCCGGCATCGATCCCGGTTTTATCACGGGCCGTGACAGACCGAAAACGGAACCCCTGCCCTGGGACCATATCGATTCCGGCATATCGGCCCGTTTTCTGGAAAAAGAGTATGATAAAGCCCGAAGAGGCGACATCACACCGGATTGCCGGGACAGCGAGTGTTCCGGGTGCGGCACCTGTGATTTCAGCCGCATTCAGCCGGTGCTTGAAACCTCTGCGGATACCGGCGGCACAGAAAAACCCGGATCACCGGCCGCCCCGTCGGGCGCCGCGGCCTTCAAAAAAGTGCTGGTCTTTTATGCCAAATTGGACCAGGCACGCCATTTCGGCCACCTCGAGTTCGCCCAAATCATGAAAAGAGCGCTGAGACGGGCCGGCATTAAAGTCCAATATTCAAAAGGATTCAATCCGGCCATGAAACTGGCTTTCAACAACCCGCTGCCGGTCGGCATGGAGAGTTGTGAAGAGTTTTTCACCCTTCATGTCGATGCATCCCAGAACCCGGCACACCTGATGCGCGCCCTGAACAGCACACTGCCACCCGGCATAACCGTCCTGAAAGCGATGACGGCCGGCCAAGGAAAACGGCCCGCGGCATCAGGCGAATCGATCTACAGAATTGTCCTGCATCATCACACCCTGCCGCAGGACACCATTGATGACTTTATGCATCTTACCGAATGGGTGATCGAAGACATCAGTCCCAAGGGGAAAAAACGAAAGACCGATCTTCGGGGAGCGGTAAAAAAAATATCCCGCCTTGATTTAAACACACTGGAGATGGTAATGAATAACCAGCAGCAACAACGGATTGTGAGACCGTCTGAAATACTCCTGAAATATTTCAAAGTGCCTGAAAACACAGTAAGGCTGTCAAAAACCACCAAAATTGCACAGGAAAACTGCCATGCTTAAAGAGCTTGTTGTCAACACCACGGAACACGAAACCCGGGTGGCGCTCCTGGAAAACAGCACAATTGCGGAGCTGTTCATTGAAAGAGGCGATGAAACCAACATTACGGGAAATATCTACAAGGGCCGGATTCAGCGGGTACTTCCGGGCATGCAGGCCGCATTCGTCGATATAGGGCTCAATCAGGCGGCATTCCTGTACGTGGATGATGTCCTCGACCAGACAAGCCCTGAAGTGGCCCGCCAGTTCGAACAGGAGGGCGACACCTGTGAGGCGGTCACAGACAGCGATGCCCCGGACGGCGGCATCAAGGAATGGCACCTCCCGTTTTATGCCGGCAGTATTGAAGAACTTGTAACAGAGGGCCAGGAGGTCCTTGTGCAGGTGGCCAAATCATCGATCGGCAACAAAGGCCCGCGGGTCACCACCCACATATCCCTTCCGGGCCGGTATGTGGTCATGATGCCCGGCATCGACCATATCGGGATATCCAGAAAGATAACGGATGAAAAGGAACGGTCGCGGCTCAAGAACCTGCTGCTGCCTTTTAAAAAAAACAGTTTCGGCTATATCATCAGAACCGCTGCCGAAGGGGTTAACGAAAAAGTGCTCAACAAGGAGATCTCTTTTTTGAGCACCACTTGGGCGGAAATCAAGAAAAAAAACCAGCAGGGCTCTTCCCCTGCGCTGATTTACAAGGATCTTACCGTCATTTTCCGGGCGGTCAGGGACCTGCTCACGGATGAGGCGGACAAACTCATCATTGATTCGGAAAAGACCTATCAGGATGTGCAGATTTTTCTGAACAAATTCATGCCGGATCTCAACCTGTCTGTTGAATTATACGACGGCCGGGAATCCATTTTTGATGCGTACAACATCGAACCCGACATTGAGAGGGCCCTGAAAAAAAAGGTCTGGCTTAAATCCGGGGGGCACATCATTATCGAACAGACCGAAGCCCTGGTGGCCATCGACGTCAACACGGGCCGGTACGTAGGCGGCCACAACTTTGACGAGACGATTCTCAAAACCAACCTGGAAGCGGTCAAGGAGATCGCCTACCAGGTGCGGCTTCGGAACATCGGGGGTATCATTATTATCGATTTCATCGACATGAAAAAAGAGCAGCACAAGGAAAAGGTGATGACCCAGCTCAATGAGGCCATGAAAAAGGACAAAAGCCAGATTAACGTGCTGCCGCTGTCAGAACTGGGGCTTGTCCAGATGACACGGAAACGGACCCGACGGAATCTCACCCGGACCCTGTGTGAACCCTGTTTCTACTGCGGCGGCGACGGCATGCTCCTTACCGGAAAATCCATCTGCCATAAAATCTACCGGGACCTGCTCAATGAAGCGAGCGACATGATGGGCAACAAGTTCACGGTCAAGGTCCATCCTGAAATTGCCCAGCTTCTGCACGGCGAGGAAAAAGAACTGATCACCTCCCTTGAGAAACGGACAGGAAAACCCATTGCCGTCTATCCCGATATCCATTACCACAAGGAAGAGTATCATATTTTCGAAGCACTGGCAAAATAGGGCCCGCCTCGATCTTGACACATTTCAAAAAAAACAGTATAGTGATGTGTCATTATTGTTCAGAGGCACTGAAGGCGATTACTGTTAATTGTTATTAGATTTAACGTAAGGATTTTATTTATGAAACGAACATTTCAGCCAAGCATTCGCAAGCGCAAAAGAAAACACGGCTTTTTGAAAAGAATGTCAACCAAGCAGGGCCGGCGGGTGATTAACAGACGGAGAGCAAAAGGAAGAAAACAACTTGCCGCCTGAAACAGGATTTTGAATATTGGGTGAATTTTCATTTTCCAAAGAAGAGAGAATACGCAAAAGAAGCCGTTTTATAGCAATTTCGAAACAAGGGGAAAAAGTAAGAACAAAGTATTTTATAGCCGCTGTGAAAAAGAGTGCAGAAGACAACATTCGATTAGGCATAACTGCATCACGGAAAGTAGGGAAAGCGTGGGAGCGAAACAGGATAAAAAGGATCGTAAGAGAATACTTCAGGCACAACAAATCGTATGTCCCGGGGAACAAGGATATTCATATCATTGCAAGGAAAGGCGCGGCGTCTCTGCCCAACAGACAGATAGAAAAAGATCTTGACGTGCTTTTTAAAAAGATAGCATCCGTTTATGACAAAGCATTTGATAATAACGTTCATTAAACTGTATAAAATCTTTATATCACCTTTAACAGGTCCGGTCTGCCGGTTCTACCCGACCTGTTCCGAATATGCGGTTGAAGCTGTCCAAAAATACGGCAGTTTCAAAGGGACCCTCCTTGCGGTCAAACGTATTTTAAAATGCCATCCTTTTCATCCGGGGGGATTTGATCCTCTTTTATAAAATTATATAAAATTTTTTGACCCCGCCTTTCTCTCCTGTTTAATTCTTTGTTTTTAAACTATTTTTAATTTAGGAGAGAAAATGAATGATGAGAAAAGGTTAGTTCTTGCCGTTGCCCTTTCCATAGCTGTGATCGTCGGATGGAACATGTTTTTTACCACGCCGCCCGGGGACCTGCCCGAAAAACCGGTCCGAACAGCAGAAAAACAGCAGACCGATGACAGAACCGAACCCTATGTGCCCGATGAAAGAGGGGCGGAGACACCTCCGGCCGGAGAAACCGATACAGCCCCCCGGGAAAAATCCCCGAAAACTGCGGGCCGGGAATACCGCACCATCTCCGTATCCACACCGTTCTACGAACTCGTTCTCTCGGAAGGCAGAGGG
>CAYZHB010000006.1:13764-30937 GCA_964478245.1 uncultured Desulfobacterales bacterium
GAGACAAACAAAAAGGGCTCGCCCAACAAAGAGCTTGTATCCGACAAAATGAAAAACGGACTGTTTGATATCCGGTTCAAAGACGATACGGTTCCGGGACTCGATTCAGCCGTTTTCAGAGCGGACACGGCATCCGACGATATCGCGATTGAAAAAGGGAAAAAATCCATCACTTTCAGCTGGACTTCCCGGGACGGTGTTGTGGTGGAAAAAGTGTTTACTTTTGATGCGGAAAGCTATCTTATCGACTGCGATGTTGTGCTGAAGAACGGAGCCGGTATGCCCGTAAACGATTCCCTTGTCATCTCGGTTCCGGTCGTGCCCGGGGAGGGCGGTTCAAGGATGTCGCAATTTGCCTTTGAAGGGCCGGTGGCACTGGTAAACGGGGAACTGATAGAGATCGACCGTGATGACATCGAGGAAGAGGGCACCCTCCAGGGCAGTATTGCGTGGGCCGGCTATACCGACAGATATTTCCTCTCCTGCGTGATACCGGAAAAAAAGGCGGACGGCCGTGTTGAAATCTTTAAATCCGGCAACGTTATCCGGACAGATTATTTTGAGCACGTGAGCAGACTGAATCCGGGCCAGCAAGTCACCTGCGGATTTGACTGCTACATGGGCCCCAAAAGCCACCGGCTGCTCAACAGCTACAACGATTCGCTTAAAAAAGCCATCAATTTCGGATGGACCAATTTTCTGGCAAAGCCGCTGCTGATCGTTATGAACTTTATCCACCAGCTTGTTCCCAACTACGGTATCGCCATCCTGCTGCTGACAGTCCTCATCAAACTGGTGTTCTGGCCGCTGGGCACGAAAAGCTACAAGTCCATGAACGAGATGAAAAAAGTGCAGCCCCTGATGAAGGAGATAAGGGAAAAATACAAGGACGACAAACAGAAGATCAACCAGGAGGTAATGGCGCTGTATAAGACCTACAAGGTAAACCCCCTGAGCGGCTGTCTCCCCATGCTGGTGCAGCTGCCGATTTTTCTTGCGCTTTACAGAATGCTCTACCAGGCCATTGAATTGCGCCATGCCCCTTTTTTCGCGTGGATTCAGGATCTCTCCGCACCGGACCGGCTTTTTCATTTTGATTTTGCCATCCCGCTGATGCAGCCGCCTTACGGCATTCCCGTACTGACCATCATTATGGGAGTGACTTTCTTTTTCCAGCAGAAAATGATGCCGACGGGCACGGGTGATCCGACCCAGCAGAAAATCATGATGCTGATGCCCATATTCTTAACCGTGATTTTTATAAACTTTCCGGCCGGGCTTGTATTGTACATTTTCGCCAACAATGTCATCTCGATGGGGCAGCAGTATTACATTCAAAAGAAATTTTCCTAAATTTCAGGAGGTATTATGAAACGGACTCAGGACTTTGATGGAAAAGATATTGAAAGTGCAGTCAAAAACGCCTGCACCCAATTGAATATATCAAAAGCGGACCTCGATTACGATGTGATCTCTTCCGGTGCGTCAGGCATTTTCGGTATTGTTGGAAGAAAAAATGCCAGAATACGGGTTGTGCTGCCCGATAACAAAACAGATGACGCCCTGTCTGCCGAAAGAGAAGCCCATGAAGGTATCATGTCCCTCGTGGATGAAGCGTTCGGCGAAGAAACAGGCCGGAATGACCGGTATGCCCCCCAGGCCCCGGACTTTGATGAGGCGGAAGAACCCGAGGCCGATGCCCGCGGGGAAGCTGTTGAAACCGTTAGTGACGAACTGGTGGCGCTCGGCAAAGAAGCCCTTCAGAACATGGTGGACCTGATAACCGATGATGCAAAAGTGCGTTCCGTCAACGAAGATGACAAACTCTACCTCAAAGTGGACGGCGGCAACGCCGGTATGCTCATCGGCAGAAAAGGGCAGACCCTCGAGGCGATGCAGTTTTTGACGGACAAAATAATAAACAGGAAAAGCGAAGGCCGTGTCAGAGTAAAAGTGGATATTGAAGGCTATATGGAGACGAGGAAGGCCAATCTGGTACAGCTCGCCCACAAAATGGCGGACAAATGTAAAAAAACGGGAAAACCCGCCACCATAAACCAGATCAGCGGTCAGGACCGCCGCATCATCCATCTGGCACTAAAGGATGATACCCAGGTCAGAACCCAGAGCAAAGGAGAAGGTTACTACCGCCGCCTTGTGATCCTTCCCAGAAAAAAAGGCGGTTTCAGAGGAAAAAAACGCTATAAACAATAGATGCCATGACAAGAGATACAATAGCCGCGATATCGACTCCTCCCGGACGCGGTGGTATCGGTGTCATACGAATCTCAGGCCCTGATGCATCAGCAGTGGTGTCAGCACTTTTCGGCCGGATACGAAACGGGAAAAGGGTGTGCCCGGAGTTGACATCCCACAGGGTATACCACGGGTACATTTTCGACACTGAAACGGCTGCCGTCATAGACGAAGTGCTGGTGATCCCCATGCTGGCGCCGCGATCCTACACTGCCGAAGATGTGGTTGAAATCCAGTCCCATGCCGGCAGTGTGGTCCTGCACACCATTCTTGACATGGTGCTTGCCAAAGGGGCCAGGCTTGCCGCACCCGGGGAATTTACCAAGCGGGCTTTTCTGAGCGGGCGGATAGACCTGACCCAGGCCGAAGCGGTTGCCGACATTATCAATGCCAGATCCGGCAAGTCCTTAAAGGCGGCGTCATCCCAGGGAATGGGGCGACTCAGGGAAAAGATCGAAAACATGCGGTCCGCACTGACCGAGATGCTCACACGGCTGGAGGCGTCCATTGATTTTCCGGATGACGTGGCGACCCCGTTTTCGCGCAGGAAAGCGGCCGAAAAAGTGGCACTTCTTCTGGAAGAATGCCGCCGGCAGATCCGTATCAGTGACGACGCCTGTTTTATAAGGGAGGGAATCAAACTTGCCATATGCGGTCCGCCCAATGCGGGGAAATCCAGCCTGATGAACAGACTGCTTGAAAAAGAGCGGTCTATTGTCACCCCGGTATCCGGCACCACCCGGGATCCGGTTCAGGAGAGCATCAACATCAACGGTATCCCTTTTATCATCTCGGACACCGCCGGCATCCACTCCACGGATGACCTTGTTGAAATTATCGGCATGGAAAAGGCCAAAGAGCATATCAATGACGCCGACATTGTCATCTACATGAAGGAAGCGGGAAGGTCCCCTTCGGAAATGGAACTGGAACGCGTGATTCCCTCTGACAAGAAAGCCGTTTTTGCCGCCAGCAAAACCGATCTGTATGACAAGGCCGCGTTGCCGGAAATGCCGGCCGGTTTTCAGCATATCCCGTGCATCGGGATCTCCGTTAAGGAGGACAAAACTATTGACGCGCTGAGAAAATTGGTTATAACTATTTCAGAAAAAGGGCTTGAGGCAAATGATACCCGGGTTGTCCCCAATTTGCGTCACAAAGAGGCGTTAAAAGCGGCTGCCGCCAGCCTTGAATCCCTGCGCAAAGGCATTAATGACGGAATGGACGAAACCGCACTGGCGATGGACGTGAAAAGCGGTATCGAATCGCTCGGAAAAATTACCGGAGAAACCGCAGAAATTGATATCCTCGAAAACATTTTCAGCAATTTCTGCATAGGCAAATAAAGGAATCGCATATGACACTGGATCTGACGGCACATTTTGCAAAATATCAAGCTGTGGTATCAATGGTGGACGGCATTTTTGACCGCATGAAAAATGAATACCCCAAAGAGGTCTTCTGCAGGGAAAGATGCTGCGACTGCTGCTACGCACTTTTTGATATTACCATCATAGAAGCCCTCTATATCAATACAAAATTCAGGGAACGATTCAAGGGGAAGGAAAAATCAGAGATCATTGACAGGGCCGCCAAAACGGACCGTTCCGTATACAAGCTCAAAAAACAGATATACAAGGAGTCCCTTGAAGGGAAAAACGAGGTCGAGCTCCTTGCCAAAGTGGCAAAGGAACGGTCCCGGTGTCCCCTTTTGAGCCATGACAACCTCTGTCTGATGTACGATGCCAGACCGATAACCTGCAGGCTGTACGGCATTCCCACCGCAAGCGCCGGCATGAGCCATATCTGCGGCCGGACCAATTTTAAAGAAGGGGGGAAGTATCCAACGGTGAATATGGACAAAATAACCGCTCAACTGCAGCTGATATCCGCAGAAATGACCCGGGCGATAAATTCAAAACACATTAAAATGCACGAAATGCTGATACCTGTTTCCATGGCCTTGATAACCGATTTTACCGAAGCATATCTCGGAGTGGACCAAAATGGATAAGTTTACCGATAAAGAGATCGCGGCAAAGAAAAAAGCCATCTTTGACGCCATGGGAAAGAGAGGACAGCGACAGATCCTCAGGAAGGGGTATGACAAATGGGACCCCTTTGCCGAACCCAAACACCCCATCGATATCCGCACGGACAAGTCAAAACGCACCTCCCAGATGCTTATCCGGGAATTTCTCGGGCAGGCGGGCCATGAAGACTATTCAAATGCCTTTGCACAGGGGGCATTTGACGCCTGCCTGGGCATCGTCAACCGGGATGAAAAAGTGCGCGGTATGTTTGAATTCTCCTTATGGTACAGGGATCTTTTAACAAAAGAGGGACATGATCCGGATTGGTAAAAAGGCGGCCCGGCTCGTACTCATTTTCCTTGTCTTAAGCGCCGCAACCGCATTTTCAGACATCTATTCATGGACAGACAGCCGGGGCATCCGCCATTTCTCCAACATTGCGCCTCCGCCATCCGGAAAGGCGATCCAAAAAACAAAAGAAGATATCGTCCCGACCAGGGCTCCCGGCTATCCGGACAAGCCGAAAAATTCGATCCCTTTTAAAGTCGTCCGGGTCTACGACGGCGATTCCTTAAAAGTGCGGGGAGAGGGGAACAACAGCCTTACGTTTATGGTGAGGCTTGTGGGGATCGACACCCCGGAAACCGGCGGGAAACATGCAAAAGGCCAGCCGTTCAGCGGGAAAGCCAAAGCATATCTGCAGGAACGGGTGACGGGCAGAACCGTTTTCCTGAAAAGCTACGGGATCGGCGGTTACAACCGGCAGCTCGCCGAGGTGTTTGTGGATGGACGGAATGTCAACCTGGAGATGGTGAGATCCGGCATGGCGGAAGTATACCGGGGCCGGATCGCAGCCGGGGTGGACACGGCGATGTACAAACGCGCCGAATCTTTTGCCAAAACAAGGGGAAAGGGCATATGGTCTCTCGGAGCTGACTACACCAGCCCCCGGGAATGGCGGAAAGCCCATCCCCGCAATTAGATTGGTTGTTTTCAACCCAGGGCCCATGCCCTGGGTTACAACCGTCAACGATTGAAACACTTACGTGTTTTTGTTCTTCCGGCCTCTGCGCCGGGCGCGAAGAGATGCGAATGCATTCACCCCAAGCCACCCGCCTCGCGGGTGGTCGTTGACTTAAAAGGGGATGTCGTCCTCTCCTTCCGGAGCGGTGTCCTTAAATCCGCCGGTCTGACCCGGTTCGGTCCTGCCGGAGAAACCACCCTGCGACGCGCCGGTATCCGATCCCTGGCCCTGGAAGTCCCCGCCGTCCTGGCGGGTGCCCAGGAACTGAACCGTATTGGCCACCACCTCGGTTATATAGTGTGTTTTTCCCTCTTTTTCATAATTTCTGGTCTGCAGCTTGCCTTCGACATAGACCTGCCGGCCCTTGGAAAGATACTTTTCACATGTTTCCGCCATTTTGCCGAAAATCACGATCCGGTGCCATTCGGTCCGCTCTTTTTTCTCGCCTGAATTCCGGTCGATCCACTGCTCGTTTGTGGCCAGTGTAAAATTCACGACTGCGGTTCCCTGCTGGGAGTATCTTATTTCAGGATCCCGCCCGAGATTTCCGACTAGTATTACCTTGTTTATGCCTGCCATTTAAAACTCCTTTGCCAGTGGTTTTCCGGCCGGTACCGACCCGTTCCGGACAATACAGCGCATTTTCCCGCAGGAGAAAGCGACCGCCTGTCCGGCACAATTTGTCAGAAACTAGTATCGCAATAAGGGACTTGTGTCAAGTCAACGGCCATGCCCCCGCACGGTGAATTTCTTCCGTTCCGCCGGCAGTGGCCGGTGGTGACGTCAAACGTCTTTGTTGTGACCCGTTCCGGGTTGCTCACCTTTTGTCAGCCGGCGGCACCGTTTGGCAAATTCTAAATTCGCTTTGCTAAACCGCAAAAACTGCGGTCCGGCCGGTCCTCAAGCAGTTTGCGGTTTGACGCTGCGCTTCATTAAGAATTTGGCACAAACGGCGCCCCAATGGCTTTCCAAAAGGCAAACAACCCGGAACTGACCGACGGTAAACGGTTCAGCCAGCGACCAACCGCAAAACGGGTGGCTTAACAGATTTTCACAATCTGCCGCCTATGAGGTGGCAAGGACCTGTCCGCCTGAAAATTCGAACCGACGGGGGACAAAATTTTTCCGGCTGCCGGGCGGCCGGAACCGCAGGCTGTTTGAGGACCCACTGGACCGCAGTTCCTGCGGTTCAGCCCGGAAGGCGGAAAAATCCCCCGGAGGTTCGCCTTCAGGCGGGACAGGTCCGCCACCGGCTTGTGGACCGGCTGTAAAGAACGATTCAAAAATACAAGAACGAAAAATATTTGAGTCAACGGGCACTCGCAAAGCCTGTGACCCGGCGTTCCGGCCATTTGGCGCAATTTTTCAGACAACCGCCCCTTTGATGAGACCAGCAGGGTGAGCTACTCCGGGTTGAGGATCCTGACATCGACTTTCCCTTTTCCGTGACAATGACGGTGTTGTCCGTCCGCACTTTGTCGATGTCTTCGGGAGAACAGTGATCAAAGTGTTCATGCGTTACAAGAGCAATATCCGCCGCATCACCGGTTTCGAGCTTAAACGGATCGATGTATATCGTTTTGCCGGCATCGATCCTGAACGCATCATGCCCCAGCCAGTGAACGGCCGCTAAAATATTTTCAACCGACATAATAACCTCCTTTTGCTCTGTACAATTGGGGGTTGGCTTTTTACCGCTTGTCTTTCAGGAACTCACGGATTCAACAGTGGTATTCCCTATAAAACCGATCCCTTCCTGTCTTTTACTGTCCTGAAAGACATTCAGGGTTCTGCCCTTATAATAATCAGGCACCCGGACGATGTGAACCACGGTTTCCCATTTTTTGTACTGCGGCAGGAAATCGAACAGCCGGTTCTCTGATTCGGTAAAGAAGGCTTCGTTGAAGTAGCAGCCGGCTTCATCCGGGAATACCGCCACATGAACGATGCCGGATTCCACCAGATCATTGAAAAAATGAGTGCCGTAGGAGACTTCAGGAGTCGACCCCTCCGCTTCAAACGCCACTTCTCCCAGAACAAGGGCATGGTTGATATCTTCATAACCGGCCCTCACCCCCAGATTGATGTCGTTGCTGCCCCACCGGCCCGGTCCGAAAAGCGCATACCGCTTTTTCTCCATCTGAATGTTTATCCGGCTCACGACACTGGCGACCTCCACCTTGGCATCGTATTCGGAAATGCCGTCATACGCTTTGGGATCCACGTAAACGACATACTCAATACCCTCCACGGCACCGCCGGAAATCACCTTGTTGTTTCTGAACAACAGCTCGTCCTCGGGAATGTCTTCCGGCATTTCAATCTCCACATCCCGGGCAATGGACAAAGACCGGCACTGCACCAGATAGAGCGTGTTGCTGTCAAAGGCGAATTCCACGTCGACCGGTCTCTCATAGGCCTCTTCAAGCATGTTGAGCGCTTTTTTCATCACCCCCGCCAGCGGGGTTTTCCGAAGCAGGTTTTCAAACGTGATACAGGAACTGTTGATATCCACCCGGTCCTGTTTAAACATCGGCGCTCTGAGATGCCCGGCCTGATCCTCGGACAATACATAGAAGAGATCGGGGTGATCGATCTCCCTGAGCAGATCCATGTAATGCTTTGTCTCCACCTCACCGGTTTCCAGGTTCATCACATCCATGAACTTCTGGGAATACCTTTTTATTTTATCGGAAGTGGCTTCCGGCCTCAGCAGCGGATCACTCAAGTAAACCATCCGCGGGTAATCCGCCCCCACCCGGTCCACGGCCCGGGTTCCGAGCCCCATCACAAGCCGCATCACCCCGTCTTCTTTCTTAATCCGGGGGGTCCACGAGTATGAGCTGTAGGAAAACCCCACACCTGCTGCAAACGGAAAAAAGTATTTGCCGAAATACCGGCCCACCACCTTCTGGACCAGGATGCTCATTTTTTCGTCAAAATCCAGCAGATCGTTGTTTTTCCTGTACAGGATAGGGGAAGGGCCGTACGTGCTCATGTGAACCTGCTTCAGCCCCCATTCAAACTCCCGGAGCCGCTTCTCGATATGCCCCTGATTGGCAAGGAAAACAGAATCATACTTGCCTGAGAAGGCCAGGCCGAAATTGTCTTCAAGCAGGCTGGAAGACCGCAGCACAAGGGGGTGTTCCCCTGCCTGTTCCAGCAGGTTCCGGAACTGTTCCGTCACATCCGCCGGAAAAGAGGCATTTTTGAAAAATTCCGAAATGTTTTTATACTCCGCCTCTATATCATCCCGTGTTTTGTACTTCTGGGCATGGAAATGGAAGAGTTCGTTCGCTTCGATAAAATCCGAAAAAACGCCGGTGTTGATATACCATGATTCGGGTATCCTGAGATACTTCTCCAGATCCGGGTCCCGCTTTTTCAAACGGGGCACCAGGATCCGGTGGGCAAGAAGCATCCCGGCCGATTTGCCGCCGATTCGTCCGGGCCGGCGTTTTGTCCGGATAATTCTCTGGGAAAGATCGCCGATATCCCGTATGGTGATATGATGCTTGGCAATACCGATAAAGGGAAGCTGGTTGGAAATAAACCGGTTGATAAGACCCACCCGGACGCCTTCGGCTTCGTTCGGCGAGATATAGAGATCCCCCTCCGGAATACAGCAGAAGTTGTCCAGTGCCTGCTTGATACTGCTGAAAGTCGCCCCTTCTCTGTTCAGCACCCGGGAAAGCCTGGCAAAATACTTCTGCTTTCTTGCCAGGTTGATGTTGTTCTCCACCTCCTCATCGGAGCAGGAAGCGGCGAACCATATATCCGTGAGAAGATTCACATACTCGGCCATGGTCTTCTCATCAGGGGTCTCGATACCGCTATCCCTGATAATCTGAACGGCCTGCTCCCGGATTTTTTCAGCAGTTGCCACACCCTTCTTCTCCAGGGTTTTTAAAAATATTTCCCTGATCGCGTCGATCATATCAGGGTACGCCATCATTCTCTGAAAAATGCGGTATGCCCTGACCAGATCAGGTGTGGTAAAATCTTTCGCCATAACCGTCCCTTGCGTTTACGTCCAGCCCCTGAGTTTGCAGGCTTCCGCCACACGCGCCACGGATACCAGGTAAGCCGCTTCCCGCATGTTCACGTCCTCTTTTTCATGCATGTCGTGCACGCCTTTGTAGGCGGCGGTCATTTTTTCATCAAGGCGCCTGTGCACATCCGCCAGGGCCCAGTACCGGTTGTAGGTATTCTGGACCTGTTCAAAATAGGAAACGGTCACCCCGCCGGCATTGGCCAGGAAGTCCGGCAGCACGAGTACCCCATTCTGGTGGAGGATATCATCCGCCCCCGGGGTGACGGGCCCGTTGGCAAGCTCACAGGAGATCCGACACTTGATGTTGTCGGCGTTTTCCCCGGTAATGACATTTTCAAGGGCGGACGGGAACAGCACGGTGACCTCCAGTTCGAGAAGATCTTTGTTGGAGATCTCGTCGGAATCGGGAAACCCTTTCAGGCTACCGTTTTTCAGTTTGTAATCCACCAGTTCCCGCGCGCTGATGCCGCGGGCGTTGTATACCCCGCTCCTTGAATCAGAAGCGGCAACGAGCTTTAGCCCCAGTATTTCTTCACCGAGCAGGGCGGCAAACTGTCCGGCATTGCCGAACCCCTGTACAGCCATGCTCTGGCCGTCCAGCGCTATGTTATTGGCCTTGGCCGCTTCCCGGGTCACGTATATGCCCCCCCTGGCGGTGGCGTCCTCCCTTCCCTGGGAACCGCCGAGCGGTATGGGCTTTCCGGTTATCATACCCGGATGCCGTTCCCCGATCATTGTCTCGTATTCATCCATCATCCACGCCATAATCTGGGGGGTGGTATACACATCGGGCGCCGGCACATCGTTCGTCACCTTGAAATGCCTGCCCAGCGCCCGGATGTACGCCCTTGCCAGCCGCTCCTTTTCGGTTTCGGAAAGCGATTTGGGGTCACATATCACCCCCCCCTTTCCGCCGCCGAGCGGTATATCCACAACCGCCGTTTTCCACGTCATCCAGGCGGCCAGCGCCCTTACCGTATCAAGCGTTTCGTCCGGATGCCATCGCAGCCCGCCCTTGGCGGGCCCTCGCGCTGTATTATACGGCACTCTGAACGCATGAAAAATTTTGGTGGTACCGTCATCCATTTTCACAGGCAGAAGGACCTTGTATTCTTTCATGGGCCAGCGCAAAAGCTCATGGGTGGCGTCATCGAGCCCAAGTTTTCCGGCGGCCCTGTCCAGCTGCTGCTGCGCCATTTTAAACGGATTTAAAGTATCTGTATTCATAACACCCTCCCATGAAAACGCATTTGTCAACAGTCATTTTGCCCTCCTTTGGATAACATATTCACCCCCATTTCCGAGGCGTAACAATTTTTTAAATCCAATTTAGCACCGTTTTTTGAAATGTTCAATAAAAACAAGTCAACGACCCCCCGCGAAGCGGGTGGCTTGGCGTGTATGCATTCGCATCTCTATCGAGCCCGGCCATAGGCCGGAAAAAAACACGTAAGTGTTTCAATCGTTGACGGTTGTAACCGGGGGCATAGCCCCCGGTTTGAAAACAACCAATTAATAGAAAGCACAAATCGCTTGTCTTCTTCAACAGCTATCCGCTGTTGAACCTTGAAGATCCCGGCGGATTTTTCCTTGCACTGACGCTGAAAACATGCAAGTATATGCTCGTTTCAAAAACAAGGAAGCAGGTATGAAAAAACTTAAAACAGCCGGGGACTCATGGATACGCAACTGAATTGTTATGCACTGGTTTCAAAGGGGTCGGATATCATCGGAAAAGCCGAAAGTGTCGGCCTTGACCCGAGGGTTTTGTATGAAGCGGTAATCGATCTTGCCTCAGAAGGGCTCATTACGGCCAGCGGCATCAACATGGCAGCCGGAATACTGCTGCATGACCTGGGGCTTCCCAACTATTTTTATAAAAACATCAGCAAGGACTCTCTGAAACACATTCTCGAATCCATTGCCACCAGCATCAAACTGCAGGACGGCAAAGTGATTCTTTACGGGCGGGTGGCCCATGTGGATTTCAACCTCTCCGACGGCAGCGACGTCCAGCGGGTCCGGATCGCCACCGCCGAATCCCGTGACAGTATGGAACAGGTCCTGGAAGCCCTGATTGCCGGTCATCGGAGAGAATACTATTTCAGCCCGGAAAACTGTTACTACACCTATATCATCCGGCCTGAAACCGTTGCCGAATTCAGCGAAAACGATTTTTCCGAGTCCCGGTTTTTATTCAACCTGGCCGGCGATTATACCACCACGCCGGAACCCACCCGCCAGCGGTACGAAATTTTTCTCAACGACTTTGAACAGTCGGTTTCACCGCTGATCCAGGTATTCAACCTTCCGGAAACCGGGGAAACCCGGCTCATGTTCAACAGCGATTTTGCCTCTCCTCAGCTGCCCATCCTTCGAAAACTCATGGCGGATCACGGGTTGTGCCTGATCCGCGCTTACTGGGAACCGTACCGGAAATCCGACTCCCTTGTACCCGCCTCCATCTGTTCTTTGTATGTGAAAGGAGAACTCACCCGGGAAAAAGAAAGCAGCATTACCCGGGATCTTTGCAACTTTCTGGCCTGGGGTGTCAACGATATCAAAAAGCTGTATACCTCAGGGGAACTGACGTTCAACCAGATGCTCTTTGCCGGAAACGCGGTTGATTTCACCAACATGTTTATTTATAAGGAAAGCGAAAACGTCACGGACCGGGAAATCATGGACAGCCTTGGCAGCCGGGACCATAAAGAGGCGTTCGCCAACCGCCTGCACGATTCCAACAAGTCCACGTACCAGTACAAAACCATCCTGGAAACCGTGGGAGAACATCCGGATCTTATCCGGTTTCTCTTCGACCTTTTCAAGCAGAAATTCGACCCGTCCGCCGGGCCGATCAGTGATGACACGATTGAAGAAAAATACAAAGAATTCAACAAACTGATTACCGGCCGGTTCATTGATTTCAGGCTCGGGTACGATATTTTCAATTTCATGTTCAAGATTGTTTCCTGTACCCTGAAAACCAACTTCTACCGGCCCGGCAAACGCTCATTTGCGTTCCGGTTCGACCACCGGGTGCTCGACCCCCTGGTCTACAGCAGCAACGTCTACGGCCTGTTCTACATCAATGGACACTATTCATGCGGCACCCACCTCAGAGCCGGTGATATCGCCAGGGGCGGACTGAGACTGCTTCGGGTCTCCAGTTCCAACCATTCGTCGGAACTGGAAAACGCTGTTCTGCTCAATTATGCCCTGGGGCCCAAGGCCCAGCGGCTCAAGCACAAAGACATCTGTGAAAGCGGCTCCAAAGGGGTCGTGGTACCGCATCCCATTTACGCAAAAGACAGCGGGCAGGCCCTGTTCGATTACACCGAAGGCATCATGGACCTGATGCTGACCCACGATGCCGTCCGGGACTACCACGGCAGGCCGGAAATGATCTTTTTCGGACCGGATGAAGGCACCGCCCCACTCATGGACGCGGTGGCCTTCCGGGCAAAAGAAAGAGGATACCGCCACTGGCGAACCATTACCACCGGCAAAAGCTTCGGCATCCCCCATGACACCTACGGGCTTTTGACAAACGGGGATATTTTCGGGCTGCTTGACCGAGGGAAAGAGGGAACCGAACTTGCCGTCAACGGAAAGACCGTGACCGTCACCAGGGAAATGGACCGCGTCTACAGTGAAATCGGCGGCAATGTCGCCGTCAGCGGCATGACCACAACCAGTGTCATGAGTGCTTTCAGGACGCTGATCTCCCACTTCGGGGAAAAAGAAGAAAATCTGAACCTGATGATGACGGGCGGCCCCGACGGTGATCTGGGGGCCAATGAAATCCAGTGCTACAAAGGAAACATATGCCTTATCATTGACGGCGGCGCTGTCCTCTTTGACCCGGAAGGACTGGACAAAAAGGAGCTGATGAAAATCGCTTTCATGCGCCATACCAGTCCCCGGGCCAACTCCCTTGCGTTTGACACGGCCAAACTTTCCGACCAGGGCTTCATGGTGCCGCTGAAAGGTCAGAACATCACCCTGCCGGACGGGAGATTTGTGGAAAACGGCGCCATGTTCCACAGGACCTTTTTGATTGCCCCGGCCAATCGAAAATTCATTGAAAAGGCCAACATACGGGCGTTTATCCCCTGCGGCGGGTTCAAAGACACCATCAATCACAGAAATGTTGCCGATTTTACGAAAACGTTCAAAGAGCTGGCGTTCATTGTGGAAGGGGCCAATGTCTTTTTCGACGATACGTCCAGGCGGTATCTCGCCACCCGGACCGGCATCCGGCAGATAAAAGACTCCACCGCCAACAAGGGCGGCGTGTTTTCCAGCTCTCTTTCCGAAGTCCTCACCGCATTTTTGCTTGCAGACGAATACGAAAACAGGCTTCTTGAGGATGTGGACACGCGCTGGAAAATGATCCGGGATATCATGTCCCTGGTGGAAAAGTATTCACGGGCCGAGACCGACATGCTCATCCGGATGAACGAGGCCGATCCTGACACCCCGCTGTTTGTGCTCTCGGAGAAGACCAGCGAGCAGATCTTCTCGCTTCAGGATATTTTAGTGGATAAGATCGGCACGATCCTGGAAGACACGGAACTGGTCCGGGGCGTTATGGCACACTATATCCCGCCGGTCCTGGTTGCCCTGCTGGGAATGGATACGGTCATGGATACGTTGAACCGGGAAGAACTCGCCGCCTATCGGAATGCGATCATCACAAAAAAACTTTCGGCCATGGCCTTCTACCGGTTCGGGCTGGATTGGGACGCGTACCTTGAAACGCTGGAAACCGACTTTAAAGGCGCCCTTCACAATACATTAAAAGACAAATGACCCGGGGCCTGCCTGACAGCCCGGGCCGGATCCTTTTTCAGTAAAGGTTTCAGCAGATCCCCGTATATACCGGGTGTTCAGTGTTCAGCAGGCGAGACCTTTGAATAATGCGCAGTTTTGTTTTAGTGCGAGGAAAACGCAAATTTTAACCGGAGGAATATAGTGCATATTTTGAGGATTAAAATTTGCGTTTGACAAAGCAATTGGGCAAAAGAGGGTATTATTCAAAGGTCTCCAGGTATCATCCGTTGTCTTCCCTCCCGAAATCCTTTATAAACGGTTCCAGAAGCGTTGCTTCTTTGGGCATGGCGTTCCGCCATGTGACCGAATAAAGCCGCTTTTCGCCGATCTGTCTTTCGAATTTGAGGTTGGCCACGCTGATGGCGTCGTCGTCACTTTCTATCTCAACCCAGAACGCCTTGTCCATATCAAAGTTAAAATCGGCGGCCACCCGCTTGGCAAAATTCTGAATGCACTTTTTGATCGAAGTGCCGTGCCCCCGGTTTTTGCAGATCACGGCAAGGGGCTTGAGGTGGGTAATATTGGCGGGACCCTGGGAGAAGTCCACAATCCGGATATAATAAGAACCGGGCCACCAGCAGATCGGCTGTTCCCCTTCCCTGCTCTTTCCGTCCCAGTCGTAAATGGTGTCATGAAGTATCATTCCGTCTCCTCGTTAACTGCCGGCAGATGCAGTCTGCAGGCAGTTGCAAAATCTTCCGGATAGTGGCCGGCGATCCACCTCAGCTGTGCTTCACTGAAAGCGCCCGGCGAATAGGGAATCCTGGGAAGAAAAGCGTATAAAATACGCTGGTCGCTGTTTTGGCTGTCAAACCGTTTTGAAAACTCGATCGATGTGACCATTTCGGCCCCGAGCGCCTCCAGCACCTGTACCGCAACAAGAATCCCCAGATCAAGAGACGCTCTCATCCCGGCAGAGGCCTCCAGTATATTGCCGCATTCCGTTTTCGGCATCAGCTGAAGCTCCCATTGAGAGGTCTGGGCCTTGGGCACAAAAAGCAGAACATGGTCATTTTCAAATACCACAAGCGAGGCATCACCGGTTGATTTCCCGTCCGTTCGGCTGTTTGAACGGATAGCGGCCAGATAGTTTTCAAAAAAGGCCGTGCCGGTCTCCCGCCGGTAAAGGGCGGTAAACGTATCCACCATATCCCCGCAGTGGTAAGAAGGGATATCCCCGTCTTCACCGCCTGATACGGCTGGGGGTATCATGGCGTACTGCTGGTGGACCTGCTGATGGGACGCATGCAGCCTGTAGCCGGAATGGGCATAACCGAAACCGAAATTCCATCCCCACAATGACGCGTTAAACTGAAGGGCACCGGCATTGCCTGACAACAGCTTTTCCTGGATCCCGAGACGCAGTGTCTCCAGTTCCGCGCCGGCAAATGTCCGCCGGGAAGCGGGAAGGGGTATGCCGAGCTGACGGGCCAGCCGGGCATACGTCCGCTGATAGTACAAATGCCGCATTCCCCTGATATCCGCATAAGAAAGATCCGCTGCCCGGTACCGGACCGACCCGTGGCCCATGTTGGCCGCAAAATGGCCCCACGGGATATAGCTGTTGGCTCTCAGGTACTCGAACACATGGCCGCCGTCAAAGCTGTCTTTCCATTCCGCCGTAACTTCGCTGCCCCCCTGGATGCCCGGCACGAGCACCATGGCCTTTTTGTATGCATCCGGCAGAAACGGGTTGTTGGCGACAATGTCAAAAAGATGCTGGTCTTTTATATCCGGGACCGGGGATCCGCTGTCATCCGCTTTAAAGACCATTCCGGTGGGGTCGCCGGTGTGACGGTCATACGTGAACGTGCAGACCGTTTCCGCGATCCGGATCAATTCCGCCGGATCGGTTGAGGCCTCTGCAACGGCAATCAGCAACGGACGGGGAAGCGATGCATAAAGACTTTTGTCGAAAGCGCAAGAGACGTTTTTTTGCTCAAGCCACGCTTGCATGCTTTTTTTAAAAGAGAGCGGCTCTCTTTCGGGCAGACCGATCTGATCCGGTTCTGCCGCGTTTCTGTCGGCCCATCTGGCGTTGATGTAGGTGGTGCCGCGGAAGGGAAACGGGTTGGGTATTTCATAAACCGTATCCCCGGTTTTCCGGTCACTGTTCGTTTGCGGAAAGTTCCGGCTGTTGTCCACCCATGTCCCGTCAGGAAGGGTGCCGATGGGACCGATATAATCATCTTCCCGTAAATTTTGGGTATAAAAGGCCGGCCGGTGTACACCGAATACAAACGTTCCCTCTGCAGATACGCAGGTGTTGCGCCCATCCATACAATCTTTCCCTGTCCTGTTTAACGGTCGAAAACAAAAAAATATGACGCCGCTGTTACAACGGCATCCCGCAGTCCAATCCGGTGGATTTCAATCCAGAGCCGGTCGTTATCTTATGAAAATATCAAGGTTCCCGGCAACTTTCAACTCTTTTAGTTCTTGATTGGCTGTTTTCAAACCGGGGGCGCTGACTCCGGTTTGAACCGTCAGCGATTGAAACACTTGCGTGTTTCGCCCTTCCGGCCTCCGGCCGGAACTTCAAGTCAGCGCCTTGCAGGTGGTCGTTGACTTTTGAGAATATTTTTTATAGAGTTTTTAAAACCGCGTTTACCGCCTTGAACTGTAAAACCATATTCTCAGGAATTTTAACGCCAGAAAGGAACATTGAAAAATGAACAACAGCAACCCCCTGTTTTTTTCCCTTAAGTCCTTTGCCCTTATCTTGTCTCTGTGCCTGTTGACGGTTTTCTCCGGTCACACGGGCGCTTTTGAAAACAACTCGTTTCCGAATGCCTTCGTCTCTGAAGCGACATCGCAGACCCCGCGAATCGTGGGGGGAGAAGAGGCAACCGAAGGGGCCTGGCCCTGGGCGGCCGCCCTGGTTTACAGCGGCCAGGACCCCTATTGGGGACAATTCTGCGGCGGGACACTGATCGACGGCCAATGGGTGGTGACAGCGGCCCACTGCAC
>CAYZHB010000006.1:30947-33786 GCA_964478245.1 uncultured Desulfobacterales bacterium
GCCTGTCTGCCGGCGACATCGAGGTGATCCTGGACATCCACAATCTGAAGGACGAAGAGGGCACCCGCTTCAGTGTGGATGAAATCATAGCGCATGAAGCCTATAATTCGATGAGCTTTGACAGTGACATCGCCCTGCTGCATCTGTCCGAAGGAACTTCCCAGGAGTCCCTGGCCCTGATACCGGCCGGGGACCCGGCCGGTCTGGGATCCGCCGGCACCGACGCCACCATCATCGGGTGGGGCAGTACAGATCCCATGGGCACCCGGTATCCGGATGCCCTCCGCCAGGCCGTGGTCGAAATTATTTCCGATGCTGATGCCCAGAGTCTCTACGGGCCCTCTTTCACCGACAACATGCTGGCAGCGGGCATTATGGAAGGCGGGGTGGACGCCTGCTCAGGCGATTCCGGCGGCCCGCTCATGGTAGGGGACGGTACGGGCGAAAACTGGGTTCTGGCCGGCATCACCAGCTGGGGTGAAGGCTGCGCCGTACCGGGATATCCCGGGGTCTATGCGGATGTATCACAGTTCACCTCCTGGGTCACCTCCCGGATCGACGCCGATGGAGACGAAGAGACGCTTGCCGCCTATATACCCAGTATAACCGCCGGATTTTCCGACTGGACCGACTATCTCCAGGTGGACAACAGCAGCCCGTCGGAACAATCGTTCACCATCGTTCTGTACAGCGATGGTGAAGCGGTATATGAATCTTTGGAAACCGTCGGAGGATACGACCACCGTCTCATCGAACTGAAACAGCTGGACGAAACCTGTGATACCGGCAAGGTGACCTTCAGCAGCGACGCCCTGACTTTCCGGGTTGCCTACCGGAATACAGGCGGCGGGGTATCGGAATTTGCCATGGCCGAGACCCTCTATTCAACCATCGGGCTTTTTTTCAGCGACTTTGACCCCGCCATTGCCCATAAAGGGGCGGCAGTGGCCAACATGAGCGGTTCACCCGCAGCGGTGACCCTGTATGCCGTCGGGGACGGGTCGGTCCTGGCAAGCTATGCCGCAACGATTTCACCTTACGGTAAAATTTCAGAACTCTACGGGACATGGTTTCCGTCTGTGGCATCTTCGGATATCGACAGCATTGTGGCGACATCTTCGTCCGCATCACTCTGCGGCTTCGTCATTTCGGCCAGCCAGGACATCTCCTATCTTCTGTACAATCCCGCTATCCCTTTATCGGGATTCGACGGGTAGTTTTCAAACCGGGGGCTATACTCCCGGTTACAACCGTCAACGATTGAAACACGGGTGTGTTTCGTTTTGTATGCATTGGCATCTCTCCGAGTCCGGCCTCTGGCCGGAACGGCGCGCCACCCGCTTTGCGTGTGGTCGTCGACTCGGGTGTGGCGTAAAAATCGCCAATATTCCGAAGTACTTATTGACCTTGCCGCATTTATCGATTACAATGGCAGCCGTGTGTGCATTGCCGGTAAAGCGACGGGTGAGGACAACCGGTTTGAAAATCAGTGATGAATACGCAAAACACAATTAAACCATAAATAAATTTTTTGCAGAATTTAAAAGAGGAAAATAATGCCAGAGGACAGCAACCGTGCGATAAAGTCTGAAATACCGGCTGTACAGCTGGGATACGACAGCAGATTTGCATTCAGATGCCATAAAGGGGTGCGGTGTTTTACCGACTGCTGCCGGGGAATCGATATCATGCTCACCCCCTATGATATACTGACCATGCGGAAGGTACTCGAACTGACGTCAGAAGAGTTTCTTGCCATCTACACAGAGCCGAGGATGCTGGAGAGGGCGGAGCTGCCCGTGGTCACCCTGAAACTGCAGGATGACGAAAGACGGTCCTGCCCGTTTGTGACGGACGACAAAGGGTGCATCATATACAAAGACCGGCCCACCACGTGCCGGTACTATCCGCTGGGGGTGGGCTCCCTGAGCTATACAAGCGAGGAGGGGGAGAAGGATGAATTCTTCTTCACCGTAAAAGAGGACCACTGCTTCGGCTTTCAGGAGGACAAGGAGTGGACGGTAGCCGAATGGCGTTACGACCAGGGCATCGAAGTGAGGGAGGAAATCGACGAAGGCTGGATGGACCTGATTGTCCGGAAAAAAACACTGCCCCAGTTCATGAAGCTGACGGAAAAAAGCCGGGAAATGTTTTTCATGGCATGTTACAACATTGACAAGTTCCGGAAGTTCGTTTTTGAAAGCTCTTTTCTTGATCGGTATTCGATTGACAAGAAACGGGTAGATGAAATCAAAGCAGATGATACCGCCCTTTTGCGGTTCGGTTTTGACTGGCTCAAGGCCACTTTCTTTCAAGCGGGAGAGGAGAAATTCCGGGTCAAAAATCCGGAATAAAGGCAAAATACTAGATTTCAGGGCAGTTTTTCAGGCCGTTATTCTGCCGGTTCTTTCTGTCGTATCAGGCCCACATGGGCCGTTACGTTGCCGTCTGAGTCCTTGAGGCTGAAGGCCCTTGTCTCTCCCTCAAAAATCTCGTCATCCTTGTTTTTGTAACGGATCACCCTGACAAAGCCCGGTTCTTTATCCGGGCTTTTCAGCTTCTCCCCCATCCGGTCATGGGCCTGCGGTTCCGCATAAATCATGCGGGTATTCTCCCCTTTTCTCGAGCATTTTTTTCGATATCCGCCTCACGGATACATCATCATCCGTCAAGAGCACTTTCAATCAGTGCCATGTTCTGCAATTCGATCCACCGGCCAGGTCCTTGATTTCCTGGGCCACAACGGCAAACCCTTTCCCCGCCTCCCCGGCCCGGGCCGGGGTTGTCACCTTGGCGGAAGGCCCTGAATAAGAATTGACCTTGCCATTTTTTTGTGATA
>CAYZHB010000006.1:33886-57942 GCA_964478245.1 uncultured Desulfobacterales bacterium
TACTCAAGCGTAATGCCGGCATAATGAAAGCCAGGGTGTCCCGATCTGCCGTTATTGGCGCTCTGATTGCCGTCTCCGCCATTATCATCGCCACCCTGCTGTCCGCCTATTTCCAGTTCGGCAGCATCAGCCCGGAAACAATCCTGAAAGCCCAGAAATCCAACATGGCCCTGTGGTTCCTGGACGGCATGCCGTTCATTTTTTCCTTCTGGGGACAGTATGTCAGCACCATTATGGCGTATGAAGCAAGCTCCATGGTTATCGACCAGACAGCGGAACTGCGGAGCCAGACCGAAGCCCTTGAATACAAGGCCGCTTATGAAACCACCCACGACTCGCTCACCGGCCTGCCCAACCGGATTCTGTTCATGGACCGGCTGGAACAGGCACTGAATACCGCTGTGTGGGAACATAAAAAAGCGGCCCTGTTCATACTGGATATCGACAATTTCAAAGAGATCAACGACACCCTGGGTCACTACAGCGGCGACCGGCTGCTGAAGCATACCTCAGTGCGGCTGAAAAACGTTATCCGCCAGGTCGACACCCTTGCCAGAATAGGCGGGGACGAATTTGCCATCATTCTTCCGGACATCGGGAACCGCAAAGAGACAAACCAGATTGCCAAAAAAATCCTCAAATCCTTTACCGCCCCGTTCAGCATCGAGGGGCTTAAAATTGAAGTGCTTGCCACGATCGGCGCCGCCATTGCACCGGAACACGGCAAAGACGTGGACAGCATTATGCAGCGGGCGGACGTGGCCATGTACACAGCCAAACAGACCAGCAGCCGGTTTGAGGTCTACTCCAGTCTGATGGATAAAAACAGTCCCAAGCGCCTCACCATGATGGGAGAACTGCGCCAGGCAATAGAAACTGATCAGCTCGTCCTGCACTTCCAGCCCAAATTCAATCTGAAAAGCAAAACCATCTCGGGTGCGGAAGCGCTTATCCGCTGGCAGCACCCCCAGCACGGCTTCATGCTTCCCGGAGAGTTCATCCCCATGGCGGAAAGAACCGGACTGATAAACCCGCTGTCCATGTGGACGATCCGGCGGGCACTTGAAGAGACGAGCCGCTGGCACAAGAAGGGCCTGAAGATCAGCGTTGCCCTCAATCTGAGCCCCACCACGCTTCTGGATCCGGATCTCCCGGATACGCTGGCCGGCGTGCTCGCCCTCTATCCAATGGAACCGGACTGGATCACTTTTGAAATTACCGAAGGGACAATCATCAAAGACCCCGACCTGGCCCTTACGATCCTGACCCGGCTTTCCGAAACCGGCTTCCGGATTTCCATTGATGACTTCGGCACCGGGTACTCCTCGCTGGCCTATCTCAAACAACTGCCGACAAGCGAAATAAAGATTGACAAATCATTCATCCTGGACATGCTGAAAAATGAGAATGATGCCGTGATCGTCAAATCCATAGTGGATCTGGGCCACAACCTGAGTCTCAACGTGGTGGCGGAAGGGGTGGAAAACAAACAAACCGCTTTACGTCTGAAATCGTTAAACTGTGACATACTCCAGGGGAATTATTTTTCCCCTCCCATGACCGCAGATGCGTTTCTCACATGGATGGCCGCAAATCCCTTCCGCAAAAAAAGGAGTCGTCATGAACACGTTTGACTGGAACCGGGAAACACTTCTTCAGCTGTCCGGCCACTACTGGCAGACCTGTACTCTCCATGCCGGTGTCAAGCTCGACATTTTCACCGCCCTGGGATCGGCCGAATTAACCGCCGACAACATCAATGAAAAACTGCGGGTGGACAAGAGGGGGCTTGTCACGCTCCTGAACGCACTCTCCGCCATGGCACTTTTGGAAAAGAGAGGGGAAAAATACACCAACTCGCCGGGAGCACTGACATACCTTTCAAAGGAATCGCCGCAGTATATCGGGTTTATGATCATGCATCACCATCACCTGATGGATTCCTGGCAGAAAATTGACCGGGCCGTTACGGAAGGCCGGCCGGTCCGGAGCCGGCCCGCCTTTTCAGACGAAGCGCGTCGTGAAAGTTTTCTCATGGGCATGTTCAACATCGCCATGGCAGTTGCCCCCGCCCTTTCGGAAAAATTGGATCTTTCCGGCTGCCGGCGGCTGCTTGATCTCGGCGGCGGACCCGGTACCTTTGCCATTCATTTCTGCCTTGCCAACCCCGCGCTTGAAGCCACGGTCGTCGATCTGGAAACCACCCGTCCATTTGCCGAAAAAACGATAAAACGGTTCAATATCGAAGACCGCGTGACGTTTGCCGCCGGAGACTATATCGAAGACGGGCTCGCTTTTTCCCACAAATTTGATGCGGCCTGGCTGTCTCACGTACTTCACGGGGAAGGACCCCGCCATGCAGATATCATCATCGGCAAGGCCGTATCCGCATTAAATCCGGGGGGCATGATTTTCATTCACGACTTTATCCTGGACGACACAATGGCAAGCCCCCTCTTTCCGGCGCTCTTTTCCATCAACATGTACCTGGGAACCGACGAGGGCCGCTCATACAGCCAGAAACAGATATCGGACATGCTGAAACAACACGGCGTGAAGGATGTCCAGCGACTTGACTTCGAGGGACCGACCCAGTCGGGCATCCTTCAGGGGACGGTCTCTCCGTGAAGCAGCCCGGGGTATCAGTCAACGACCACCTGCGAAGCAGGTGGCTTGGTGTTCCGGCCATAGGCCGGAAGAACAAAAACACGTCAGTGTTTCAATCGTTGACGGTTGTAACCGGGGGCACAGCCCCCGGTTTGAAAACAACCAATCGAGGGAAAGCGGATGCAGCAAAAAAGTATGCCAAAAGACCAGTTGGTCAGCGACTACAATGTGGTTGAAAAGACCATTCAAACCATCGAAGCTCATAGGGAAAGCCACCCCTCCCTTTCTGAAACTGCATCATCCATCAATCTCAGCGAATTTTACCTTCAGAAGCGCTTTTCAAGGTGGGCGGGAATCAGTCCCACACGGTTTCTGCAGTTCTTAACCAAAGAATATGCAAAAGAACTGCTGGACCAGTCGCAAAACCTTCTGGACGTAACATCCGGGAAGGGGCTCTCCAGCCCCGGGCGGCTGCATGATCTGTTTATCCATTGTGACGCCCTTACCCCGGGTGAGTACAAGTCCAAGGCCGCCCGCATCGATATTGTGTTCGGGTTTTCCCCTTCCCCCTTCGGGCGCTGCATGATCGCCCGGAGCCCCAGGGGCATATGTGCGTTAAAGTTCCTCGGGGAGGAAACGGAAAAGGATATGACCGGCCGGCTTCATCAAAAGTGGCCGGGTGCCCGGCTGTCACATAACGACAATACCGTCCGGAAAATTGCGGAAACTGTTTTTCCAGTCGATCTTCACCATATCCTTCCCCCCCTTCACCTCCACATAAGGGGCACCCGTTTTCAGATAAAAGTCTGGGAAGCGCTCACCCGAATCCCCTTTGGCAAAGCGGTAACATACCAGGATATTGCAGGGCATATCGGGCATGAAGGTGCGGACCGGGCAGTGGGAACCGCCGTGGGCAGAAACCCGCTGCCCTTTCTCATCCCCTGCCACCGGGTTATTCGAAAATCCGGGGAATTCGGCCATTACGGCGGGGGAACGGCGCGGAAAAAGGCCATGATCGGATGGGAGGCGGCAAAAAGCCGGTGTTGAAAAAGCCGTCAGCCATATCAGTCAATGGGCATATGCACAGCGGACGGCTTTGAATGGTTGCATCACACCCAGTAAAGTCAACGGCCACCCGCAAAGCGGGTGGCTTGGCGTTCCGGCCATAGGCCGGGCTCGGAGAGATGCGAATGCATACAAAACACGTAAGTGTTTCAATCGTTGCCGGTTGTAACCGGGGGCATAGCCCCCGGTTTGAAAACAACCAATCAAAGGGAGCATATGAATTTTATCGAAGACGGAAACCGCGTACTGGCCAACCTCGCGGACTATTACCACCAGAGCGTGGGGGGAAAAAAGAAGGTGATCCGGCAGGTACCCATCAGAGAGATTCATGAAGAACTGAATCTCGCCGGCCATCTTAAAGAAGGCGACCTGACAGGTGAAACCCTCGAGGCCTTTTTAAACACCTATCTTGACAACACCACCCGTCTTCACCATCCCGGATGCCTGGCCCATCAGGTGGGATGCAGTCACCCGACCGGGGCCCTGGGATCCCTGATCGACGGCTTCACCAACAATGCCATGGCCATATACGAAATGGGACCGGCCGCCGCCGCCATTGAATTTTTCATGATCAACCACCTGCTCTGCAAAATCGGCTGGCGGCCCATGCCGGAAAAAATCCGGGAACGGCTGACCTTCCCGCACGGGGGCGGGGTGTTGACCCATGGGGGATCCCTTGCCAATATAACGGCCCTTCTGACCGCCAGAAACCATCTGGACAGCCGCATCAGGGAACAGGGCGCCAGGGGGGACGTGGTGATTCTCGCCTCGGATGCCGCCCACTACTCCGTGTCAAAAGCCGCCGGTATCATCGGCATTGGAGAGCACAACGTCATCCCTCTGGAAACTGACACCGCGGGCCGGATTGACATATCCAAACTGGAAACGGCGGTACAGACCACGGCAGAAAACGGCGGCCGGATCGCCGCCCTTGTGGCCAATGCCTGCTCCACCGGCACCGGGATTTATGATCCTGTGGGCGACATCGCCGACTTCTGCAGGGAAAACGGCATCTGGCTCCATGCGGACTGTGCCCACGGCGGCGGCGCCCTGTTTTCAGACAAATACCGGCCGCTGCTGGCCGGCCTGGAAAAAGCCGACTCCATTATCATCGACGCCCACAAGATGCTGCGGACTCCCACCGTCTGCGCCTCCCTGCTTGTTAAAAACGCGGCCGCCCTGGATCATGCATTTGCTCACCGGGCCAGCTACATATTTCATGAAAAAGACCAGCCCGGTTTCGACTTTATCGGCCAGTCGGTTGAATGCACAAAAGCGGGACTGGGACTCAAATTCTACATGGCCCTTGCCGCAATGGGAGAAAAAGGGATCGCTTCTTATATCGACAAAACATACGATCTTGCCCGGGAGGCCGGCGACTATATCGCGGCCCAGCCGGATTTCGAAGTGGCGATAAAACCGGAAAGCAATATTCTGTGCTTCCGGTACACGCAGACACCGGCGGATCAGCTGGCGATCCGCAACCGCCTGATCCGGGAGGGCGCCTTTTATATTTCCGCCGCCTCGCTGAATGCCAGGCAGTATCTCCGAATGGTTATCATGAACCCTGAAACCGACATGGCCGATATCCGCGGGCTGATTTCCGCGGTGAGACAGGCCGCCTCAGGGGGATCGGCATGACAACGGTCAAACGGCGCCTCCTGTTTATCGAACCCTACTGCTTCGGCTCCCATGAGCTCTTTGTGCAGGGCCTTGCCGAACACACCCGCCACCATATCGATGTTGTCCGGATGCCCGGGAAAAATTTCCGGTGGCGGATGCTCGGTTCCGCCCTTTATTTGCTGGACCATATGCCGCCTTTGGAAAAGTATGACGGCCTTATCGTGACAGACATGTTCAACCTGTGCGACTTCAGGGCGCTTTACCAGGGAGAACTTCCGCCGGTTCTTGTATACTTTCATGAAAACCAGCTGACCTATCCGGCGCCGCCGGGGGACAAATCCGTTTCCCAGCTCGGCATGATCAATATCACCACAGCACTTGCCGCCGACCGGGTGGCGTTCAATTCCGAGACCCACAGAAATGCCTTTCTCGCGGCAGTCCCCCGATTTCTGAACCGGGTGGATGCCTTTGTTCCCCGGCACGTAGCCGAAAAAATCGCGGAAAAATCGACCGTTCTCTATCCCGGCATCTCCCTGCCGGACGACTCCGAAGTGAATGCGGAAAAACAGACCAGACCGCCTTTGGTCATATGGAACCACCGATGGGGATTTGACAAGAATCACGAGACGTTTTTCGAAGTGATCGAAACACTCCAAAAAAAAGGGTTCGATTTCCAGCTTGCCCTGATGGGTGAAAACTTCGGCAAAATACCGGAGGGGTTCAAGCGGGCACAGGAAAAATTCAAAGACCGGATCGTGACCTTCGGATATGTCCACTCGCGGCGGGAATATCTGGAGTGGCTGAAACGGGGCGCCTTTGTCATCAGCACCTCGAAACAGGAAAACTTCGGGTTTTCCGTTATAGAGGCCATGATTATGAAGTGCATTCCGTTTCTCCCCGACCGCCTCTGTTATCCGGAAATTCTGCCGGAGAAATTCCACGGCCGGTTTCTGTACAAAAGCCCAAATGAGCTTGTTGAAAAGCTTGCGTCCGCTATGTCCGATCATGAAACAGTCGAAAACTTCAGAAAAGGACTGGACAAAAAAATGAAACGGTTTTTATGGAAAAACATGGCCGGCCAATACAACCGGATGCTTGAAAAATTTTTTACAATATGACGGCGCCGATTTTTCATGTTGAGAGGGGCCTTTCGTTCTATATCACGGGCAAGTGACAGACAGGCAGTTCCGGTGACAGACAGGCAGTTCGGATAAATTTGTCCTGCTCAGACACAAGAGGTTTCGTACCAATCAGCTGGACGGCCTGTAAGAAATTTTCTTACATGAAAATCAGAATTTATCTGATTGAAATTTTTAAACAGATCGGCGTATTCTGATCCTTGAAGGCAGGATGCGCTAAAACGGCACGGCACCGTTTTGGCAGGCCTTTATTACTAACTTTATTGGTCAAGGAGGTTTTGGATGAAACGACTGGCGCTACAAAAAATCATTTTTCTTACCGTTATGACGTTTATCATGACGGGTTTCAGTGCGTTTGCAGGCACACCCGACGAAATTGTCATCGGGCACCCGGCCTGCCTTTCCGGCAAATACGCCAAAGCGGGCGAACAGGCGGTAGGCGGTATTGAAGCCTGTATCGACTGGGTGAACAACGAATACGGCGGGGTGACCCTGGACGGCAAAAAAATTCCCCTCGTCTACAAGAAGTATGACTGCGAATCCAAAAAAGAGAATGTCACAAGCCTTATCGGAAGGCTGATTACAATTGACAGGGTGCATGTCGTGTTTTCCGCCTACAGCTCGGGTCTGACACTTCGGGGAGCGCCTGTTGCAGAAGGCCACCGGATGCTCTACATGGACCACGGCGGGGCCAACAACAAAATTTTCCAGCAGGGATTCCGGTACGTCGTCCAGACGATCGGCCCGGCCACCAGTTATCACGAGGGCACCCTTGACATGATCAAAAAAATCGCGCCCGATGCCAAAAAAGTCGCGCTCGCCTACGAAGATTCGGAATTCGCCTCCATGGTCATGGAAGGAGCGGCCGACCACGCGGAAAAACTTGGTTTCGAGATCGTTTTCAAACGGACCTATCCCAAGGGCGTTACCGACCTGACGCCGTTGCTTTCAGCCCTCAAGGCCAGCAAGCCGGATTTCGTTCTCGGCGGAGGCCATTTTGAAGACGGACAGCTTTTCAACCGGCAGATGGCCGACCTGAACATTGACGTGGACGCCCTCTCACTTATTGCGGCCGCCACGCTGCCGGCATTTTACGACGCCCTTACCACCATGGCCGAAGGCGTGATGGGCCCCTCCCACTGGGAATACGGCGTTACTTTCTCAAAAGAAGCCGCCGAACAGGCGGGGACCCAGTGGATCGGGCCGAGCCAGGATGAATTCGTGAGCCTTTTCGAGAAAGCGGCCGGTGACGACATGATCCCGGATTACCATGCAGCCGAAGCCGGCGCACAGGTGCTGGCGTATGTGCTGGGCGTGGAAAAAGCAGGCTCGGTTGATTCCGACAAAGTGAGAGCCGCTCTTGGCGATCTGGAATTCATGTCTTTCTACGGCAACTGGAATGTGGACGAGTCCGGCATGCAGGCCGGCCATACCATGGTAAACGTCCAGTGGCAGGACGGAAAACGGGTGATCATCTGGCCCGAATCCGCTCAGACCGGCAAACCGGTCTATCCGATGCCGACCTTTAAAGAAAAGGCGCAAGGGAAAAAAGCCTTACCATAAAAGGAGTTCTGTCAGATGATAGTTGAACAGCTCGCGGGCAACATTGTTCAGGGCCTTATTCTCGGTGCCGTATACGGCATGGCGACCATGGGTTTGAGCCTCATATTCGGTGTTTTGAAAGTCGTTAACGTGGGACACGGTGCGTTTATCATGGTGGGTGCGTTTATCACGCTGTTTTTTTTCAACACCCTGGGGCTCAACCCTGTTTTTGCAATACCGGCGGCTTTTGTCGTCGGTATTGCAATCGGGCTTCTGTTTTACCATACGGCCATTAAAAAACTTCTGAATGCCCCGGAACTTGCCACGCTTCTGGCCACCTTTTCCGTGGGGGTGCTGCTTGAAGAAATTATCAAGCTGATATTCGGATCGGAATTCAGGGGGTATACCTGGGATGTCGGCAACATCGACATGGGATTTACCGCCCTGCCGGTGAGCAAGCTGTACGCCTGCCTCGGCAGTGCGGCCATCGCCCTGCTGCTTTTCATATGGTTTAAAAAAACCAGGGCAGGGACCGCCATGCGGAGTGTGGTGGAAGACAGCGAAGGGGCCCGTGTGTGCGGGGTGAATGTGCAGGGCGTTTATGCCATGAGTTTTGCCCTTGGTATCGGTCTTACCGTGGCAAGCGGCGTTTTGCTGACAATGTTCATACCGGTGGGCATCAATCCTTACATGGGCGGCGGTTATACCCTGAAGGCATTCGTTATCGCCGTACTGGGCGGACTTGCCTCCCCTTACGGGGCGTTTTTCGGGGGACTGGTTTTCGGGTTCATTGAAAACACGTCCTACACGCTGTTCGCCCTGATACCCGGTGTGGAGCCTTTTGCACTCACGAGATTTCTGTCTTTCGTGATATTGTTAATCATTCTGTTAATCAGACCCACAGGGATAATTAAAGCAAAATGAATTCTAAACTCAGTAAATATTACCCGTTAATACCGGTGTTCCTTGCCTACCTGATTCTGTTTCTGGTGGGAAGGAATATGACAGGCACCTGGCAGCTGGTTTCAACACTTCTCTTCTACTGCGCGCTGGGACAGGCATTCAATATATTTCTGGGCATGACCGGCTACGTGGATTTCGGATACGTGGCGTTCCTCGGTGTGGGCACTTACGGAATGGCCAGCGCCATTACCTGGCTGGCCAGGTACGAAGGGCTGGGTCTCTGGATTGTGGTGATCGGTTTCGTTTTCGCCGTTATCATGGCCACCCTGCTGTCAATGGCGGTGGGCGCTGTGGCCCTGCGATTGCGAGGCGCCTACTTCGCCATTGCCACCATCGGCGTGAATGAAGGCTTCCGGTTCCTTATCGAAGGGGCCAACCTGTGGAACGGTTCTTCCGGAATGATATTCACGGCCCAGCTCAACGATATTCTGGGCCGTGACCTGGCAAGCGAGATGATGACCTTCTGGGCGGATATACTGGTGCTGCTGATAGCGGCGGCAGCGGCCGTAGTGACAATCATATACATGAGAAGCAAGATCGGCTACGCCCTGACCGCCCTGAGAGAAGACGAGGATGCGGCCAAGGTGATGGGCATCAACGTGACAAAATACAAAATTATCGCGTTTATCACGAGCGCCTCTTTTGCCGGGCTGGTCGGCGCCACCTCATGGGCGCTGAAGACGCCTTATGTGTTCCCGCCCGAAGTGTTTGAAATTCACTACACCATAGAGGCCATCATCATCGTCATGCTCGGCGGAGCCGGTACGTTGCTGGGACCGATCGTGGGGGCACTGATTTACGGCACATCCAAGTACTATCTCTCCATTTTTCTGCCCGGCTTCCAGCTGTTTATTTTTGCGTTTGTCATCATCGTCATCATCGTGATGTTCCCCGAGGGGGTTGTCGGTGTTTTCAAGAAAAAAACAAAGAACAGACAGGTGAAACGATTTATTATATAGGGAGTGAGATGTCTCTTTTACGATTAGAAAATGTAACCAAACGATTCGGCGGGCTTGTGGCCGTTAACGACGTCAGTTTTGTAATCGAGCCCGGGCAGTTTCTGGGGATCGTGGGCACCAACGGCAGCGGCAAAACGACCCTTTTCAATATAATAAACGGCGTCTATTTCCCGGAAGAGGGCCGTGTGTTCTTTGACGAAACCGATATTACCCGAATCCCTTCCTTTAAAAGGGCACCGCTGGGCATCGGCCGGACATTCCAGATTCCCCGGCCTTTTGCTTCGGCAACGGTCAGGGAAAATATCGCGGTAGGGGCCATGTTCGGTACCATGGCCCATGAACTGAACGTGGACAGGTCGCTCGAAGCGGCGGACCAGGTGATTGAACGGATTGGGCTTGAAGAACACCGCTCAAAAGCGGCCGGGCTTCTGACCCCGATCGAGAAAAAACTGATGGAAATCGGCAGAGCCCTCGCCATGAAGCCGAAACTGCTGCTTATGGATGAAGCCATGGCCGGCATGCATCCCAATGACATCGACAACATGGTGCAGTTTATCATCAAGGTGGCCAGGGAGGAAAAAATCGCCATAGTGGCGATGGTGGAACACATTATGCGGGCGGTCATCGGCATGGCGGAAAAACTGATTGTGCTGGATCAGGGCCGGAAGATTGTGGACGCACCGACCCAAGAGGCGTTATCGGATCCCAAGGTGGTGGATGTATACCTTGGCAAGGGTGAGGAGGTTGAAAATGCTGAAAGTTAAGGAACTCGAATCCGGTTACGGCCCCATGCAGGTGTTGTGGCAGCCGACGCTTGAGGTGAAATCCGGCACCATCACCTCGATGCTCGGGCCCAACGGCGCGGGAAAAAGTACCCTTCTCGCAACAATTCTGGGCAGTGTCAAACCCTGGGGCGGTCACGTCTATTACAAAGAAGCGGATGTCACCTACATTGCCAGTCACAAAAAGATCAACAAGGGGATCACCCTCGTACCGGAAGGCAAACACCTCTTCCCCAACATGACGGTTTACGAGAACCTGGCAATGGGGGCCTACCTCAAAAGGGCGCTTGAATACAAGGACGAATCCCTTGACTTGGTATACTCGCTTTTTCCGAGGCTCAAAGAGCGGCACAAGCAGATGGCCGGTCTCCTGAGCGGCGGGGAACAGCAGATGGTGACCATCGGCCGGTCCCTCATGACACGGCCCGAGCTTATCATGCTCGATGAACCGAGCCAGGGACTGGCCCCCAAGCTGGTCACCGAAGTGTTCCAGACCATTGAAAAGATGAAGTACGATATCGGACTGACCATCCTGCTCATCGAGCAGAATGTGGCTGCCAGTCTCAAGGCCGCCGACTATGTCTACATCATGCACGAAGGCCGGATCAAAGCGAGCGGCACGTCTGCCGAGATTGCGGAATCAAAAGAAGTGAAATCGGCGTTTCTGGGCATGTAAAACCCCGCGCGCTTAACGCCGGGGTTGTTCCGTCCCGCTCAGCGGCTCTCGTTCTATTCGGTGGGCGGCCGCAGGGAAATTTCCGCCGCCACCCTCCCTGCTCCGTTGCCAAAGTATCGTGTCCGGGTGTGCACATGAACGGGTCAATCTGAAAGACGGCTGTCAGGTTTCGATCAGGTTGTGGTTGGTGGCGAAGCGGGATAGTTCCGCATTGTTTCTGAGATTCAGCTTTTTAAGGAGCCTGTGGCGGTAGGTGTCCACCGTTTTAACGCCGATATGGTAGACGTCGGCGATTTCCCGGTTGGTGTGGCCCATGGCGAGTTTTCTCAGCACCTGCAGTTCCCGGGTGGAGAGCTGATCGATCAGGCCCTTGTTTTTCGCCCCCTTGGCAACCTTCAGGGCAATCGCTTCCGCCCCTTCTTCCGTGAGGAACCGTTTGCCGGAATACACCCGTTGAATGGCCCGGACCAGCTGCTCGGGCGCGCTGCTTTTTGTGAGATACCCCATTGCCCCGGCTTCTAAGGCCCGTATCAGGTACTGCTGTTCATCGTGCATCGTCAGGATCACAACGGGAAGATCGGGATAGTGATCCACCAGTCTCTTGGTCACCTCCAGTCCGTCATAGCCGGGCATGGAGATATCCACCACCGCCACGTCCGGCCGTTTTTCCACTGCTTTTAAAACCGCTGCCTTGCCGTCCGCGACCTCGCTTTCAACCGACATCTCGCCGCTCTCTTCGATAATTTTCCTGAGCCCTTCCCTGACGATCCCGTGATCATCGGCAAGCAGCACGTTGATCATACCGCCTCCTCAAAATTCAGGTGCCGTATTTCCAGCGTAATCCGGGTGCCTGCCCCCGGTGTCGACTCAATGACAATATCACCGCCGGCAAGGGTGGCCCGCTCTTTCATCCCTTTCAGGCCGAGGGTGTTGTCCGTATCCGTGGCCGCCATATCAAATCCGGCGCCGTTGTCCACGATTACCACCGCCAGCACATTGTCACGGCAGGTGAAATCGATATCGGCGCGTGACGCTTCCGCATACTTGGCACAGTTGGTGAGCGCCTCCTGGATAATCCGGTATATCGCCGTCTTGACCGTATACCCGAGATCCGGTATGTCGGCATAGTGAAAATGCACCACGATATCGGTCCGCTGTTCAAAGTCCCTTACAAGGGATTCAATACTGTCCACAAGCCCGAGGTCATCAAGAGAGCCCGGTCTCAGGCGAAACGCCAGGGATTTGATATCCGTGATGGTCTCATCGATCATGGCCGACATATTGAGAGCGAGCTGTTTGACAAGCGCTCTGTCCTGGTCTGTCTTTCCGGCAATCGAAACCGCATCCATTTTCAGAGCCGTCAGCGTCTGGCCCAGTTCATCGTGAAGTTCCCTGGCGATGGCGCCCCTTTCCAGTTCCTGTTTTTCCATTATGGTGGCCGATACTTTCTCCTTTTTTATCCGCTCCAGTTCCTTCTGCTGCCGTATCCGTTGGGTTATGTCCACTGAAATCGCCATGGTCCGGTTGATCTGTCCCCCTTTATCCCGTATGCCGTAGCACGACAGCAGAATATCCATGACCGGCCCGTCCTTCCTTATCAGCTGGTAGGGGATGTCCCTGCTGATACCGGATCCGCGGAAAAATTCAGGCAGAATCTTTGTTTCCGCCCGCTCCTTTGACTCTTTCGAAAAAAAATCGGTCAGTTTCCGGCCGAGGACTTCCTCCCTTGAATAACCGGTCATTTCCAGCCAGTAGTCACTGACACGGATAAGCCGGCATTCCCGGTTTATGGAATGGAGCATGGCCGGGGTGTTGTGGTAAATCATCCGGTACAGCTCTTCACTTGCTTTCAGTTTGTCTTCGGCCATTTTGCTCTTCTTGAGCTCGTTTAACGCCAGGCTGTAGAGAATGTAGATCACGGCGCCCAGAAAAACGGTAAACACCACGGCAATGATACCGCCCGCCTTCATGACCGGCCCGTACATCCGTTTCATCACCGATTCGATATCCTGCATGAAAACGAGCTCCCATGAACCGAGGTCGGGGATCGGCTCCCGGTACACCAGAAATCTTTCCAGATCCTGCTGGTGGTAATGCCAGGGGCCTTCCCCGAATTGTTTTGACGCGCTGATTCTCGCGATATCCGATTGGCTCAGCGGCTTAACGGTTTTATACAGAAGATATTTCTTACTGGCGATAAAGACGATTCCATTCCCGTCAATCACATAAAAGTCCTCGTTTTCATCGGTGATCAGCTGGGATTCAATCAGCTCGATGGCGGCCTTTATAACGGCGACACCAAGCACCTTTGATCCGGAATAATCGTATACCGGTGTGCTGTAGTATGCGCCCCGCTTGTGCGAAGTGGTCCCCAGGGCCAGATACATGTAAGGGGTACCGGCAATGCTTTTTTTAAAGTACGGCCGAAACGCATAATTTTTATTCACAAAACTGTCCGGTGTATGCCGGTTGCTCGATGCAATGGTTCTGCCGGTTCTGTCCATGAGGTAGCACGCTTCGGCCTGAAGCGAGTGCTGGAAATTGTCCAGAATGACATTGGCTTTTGCAATGGTATCCTTGCGCGGTATGATCAGGGCGTTTTTCAGTTCCGCCAGCTTGGCGATGGTGCGGGCGGGTTTCTTGTACTCGTTCAGAAACGATGACAGGGCGCTTTTCAGGGTGTCTATCCTCAGTGTTCCCTGTCTTTTGGCCTCAAGTTCTGCCGTGTTTTTCAACGACAGGTAATACCCGAATGCCCCGAAGTAGGCAAATATAAAAGCGGAAACGGCCAGTATTATCAGAATGATCCGCAGTTTCATCCCCGGCTGTTTTCCTTTCCGGCTTCAGATTTAAAAATAAGGTCATCGGAAACAAGTGATGCCTTCACATCTTCAAGCTTTGTTTTCGAGGTGCTGATATTTTTAATGCCCGCGTCTGAAAGCACATAACCCGGCCCCTTGTGATAGAGGGGGTCTTTTGTGATGATAAAATCCACTTTGTGCAACAGCAGCCATTCCGCGGTTTTGATCCCTTTCCCTTTTTCAATATGCAGGTTCGGGTTTTCAAGAATCTCTTCTTTTTCGATCCTGTTCTTCTCCCGATTGACGGTTATGAGAGAAAAATAGGGGGCGTCTCCGAAATGATCGCTCAAATCACCCCTGTAGTTGTTCATGGGTACGGCTGTCTTGAACACCTTCAAAGTTGTCGGCTGATAATGGATAACGATTTTTTCGATATGCGGCACCGATTTGTGGATATACCCCTCTATTTCCTCGGTTATAGCGTGGGCTTTCTGCAGGTCATCCGTCCGGAGACTGATGTCGGCTTCTATAAATCTGAAACGTCCCGCATTTCGCCCGGTGAGCTTCAAAACACCGGTGACGGCGGGATGGGCCGTGACGACCTTCTCAATTTTATCCAGGGTCGCCTGATCTATGGAGGCGTCAAGAAGGACCCGCATGCCGTCGGCCAGAAGTTCCCATCCCGCGTAAAGAATAAACAGCAGGACGGCGATGGCGGCCAGGTGATCCAGCGTGATGCCGAAAAAGACAAAGCTGATGTCAAAGTAGTTTAAAATCAGCGCCGCCAGTACAACCCCGGACGAGGCCACATCCGCCTGGCGGTGGCGCCCCTCCGCCATGAGTGTGGGGGAGCCGGTTTTCTTTCCCACGTAAAAGGCATACTGACCAAACGCAAGCGTTATAACCAGTGTCAAGCCGATCCATAGAATCACGGGCAGAGTAATCTCCGGTGTGGCCTTTTCGGAAAAAAACGCACTTTTGGCGATTTCGTACCCGGCAAGGAATATAAAGAACGCAATGACAATTGAAATGATGTTTTCTATTTTATAAAGGCCGTAGGGGAACTGTCCGGTTTTTCTCCCTGAAAGCTTCAGGCCGCCGTAAACGGCAAGGCTTGCAGCCGAATCGGTGGCGGAATCAATGGTGCTTGCCGTCACGGCAAGGCTGCCGGAGCCCAGAGCCAGAACCGCCTTGATGGCCACGAGCCCAAGGTTGACCAGAAAGGCAAACAGCGCCACTTTCTGTATCTGGGCCGTTTCTCGGCGGATCACATCGCCGGCTTTTTCTGAAGGTGTCAAAGAAACTTTCCTTATGCTATATCGTCAGCCCTGTCCCCGTTCAGGCGACGAATCGTCATTTTCCAGGTCCGCATCCGATTCAGGCGCTTCCGGCTGAGATTCAGGCTCCGCCGATTCAGGTTTTAACGCCTCCGTTTCGGGTTGGGGCTCTTCGCCTTCCGGTTTGGGTTCAGACACCCCGGGCTGCTGTTCTGCCCCTTCTGACTCAAATGCGGACGCCTCTCCGGATGCGTCCGGCCGGTCCTGATCATCCGCCGGCGTCTCCGGTTCTTTACCGTCACCCGTTTCATCGGCTACCCTGAAAACACTGATCATATCCTGCAGTTTCGATGACAGCCCGGCAAGCTCCTCTGAACTTTTCTTCATCTGCGTGCTGCGGTCCGCCATTTCCCCGGCCACCGAGTTGACCTCTGATATCTCCGAGGCAATCTCGGAAGCGGCCTGGGAGCTCTGGGCGACATTCTCGCTGACCTCGTTGATACCGGACGAGGCCTGATCGATATTGTCGGCAACCTCGGATGTAATAGCGGCCTGCTGGTCCATTGCAGCGGCTATAGCGGATACGATCTCGTTCAATTCGGAAATGACCGATGAGACCCGGCTCACTTCGGAAGCAGTCTCATCGGTGGAGGTCTGTATCCCTTCAATTCTCTCTTTTATCTGCCGGGTGGCATCCTGTGTCTGCGAGGCCAGGCTTTTGATTTCATTGGCCACCACGGCAAATCCTTTACCGGCCTCACCGGCCCGCGCCGCTTCAATTGTAGCGTTCAACGCCAGAAGATCGGTCTGGGAGGCAATATCCGTTATCATCTCGGTCACCTGGCTGATCTCTTTTGCCGTTTCACCCAGATCGCTCACCTTGCCGACTGCCGTCTCTACCCGGCCTGACGCACTGTCGGCAACGCCCTTGGCCTTGCTGCAGTTTCCGGCCACTTCATCCAGTGTCTGTTTCATCTGGCCGGCTGCCTCGGCAACGGCCGTCATATTGGCTGAGGCCTGTTCTCCGGCGGCGGCTATGGAGTTCATGCTGCTGCTCATTTCCTCACTTGAAGCGGCCACTGTATTGGCCCTGCCGGAAAGGTCGGCAGCGTTGTCGTTCATCTTTTCCGAAACCGCCAGCACATCTTCGGAAAAAGCGGTTACAACCTGTGAATCTTTACCAATATCCACAATGATCGCGTTCAGGCGGGTCATAAATGCATCAAACCAGTGGGCAAGCTGTCCGATTTCATCTCCCCGGTCCGATGACAGGCGCTTGGTCAGATCCCCTTCCCCCTCTGCCACATCTCTCAACCCATCTGCAATGCGCTTGATGGGCCCGACAATTAAAAAGCGTATACTGATGCTGAGCAGCACAATGATCACCACACAGCAGACACCGCCGATAAGCGCCACCAGTTTTGAAATCCGGGTCCTGGCCTCGGCGGCGGCGTCTTGAAACATCTTTTCGGTCTCGCGGATGGCGGTGCTGTTCTTCTGGTTGACCGTATCGAGACTGAACGAAAGGCGGTCAATTACCGCTGTGGATTGGGTTTTCATCACCTCTTTTATGGTGCCGGTATTGACTTTCTGCAGCGCGGCAAACCGCTCGGAAAGTTTTTCCACCTCTTTTTCAACGGATGCCTTGCTGATGCAGACATGGAGGGTTCCGAGATCAGTGCCGTAATACGCCATTTTTTCTTCATATATCAGTACGCCCGGGTCCTTTTTCGAGGCATCCAGGACTTTTTGCATGTCGGTTTCCCCCTTGCCGTTTTCGATATAATTGAGAATCCGGTAATCAAAAATATTGATGTGGCCGGGAAGAAATTTGCCTTCCTTGTCCAGAAACAGCGCATATATGATTTCATCCGCTTCGGCAACGGATTCACTGTATTTGACCAGTTCCTGATAATTTCCCTCCATAATGGGCTTGGCAGTCACACTGACCAATAGATTTGCCACGGCTTCGGCATTGTTTTTCAAAAGAGACTCCATGCCCTGCTTGACCTGTTCCTCTTCCCCGGCAAGGGCGTCCGCAGTTAAATCGGCAAGGGTGCCGGCTGCCTCTATCCGCATATCCATCAGCACGTTTTTCAGGTTGAGCTCAAGCTCTGCAAACTGAACCTGCATCGCCTTGCCGGTGTTGACAAGTTTTGTGTCCACCTGTTCCATCATGTTCACCAGAAAAGTGTTCTGCACGTTGACAATGATGGCTGAAAGGATACCAAATGAGGCTGCCAGTATCACCACAAGCAAAAGGATGATCTTGAGCCGCAGGCTGTTTTTAACAAAAGAAAACATTGTTCCTCCATGCTGATCCGTTTTTAAAAATCCGTGAATTCCCCCCCAAATCTGCCGTTGTCCAAAGCAGACATACAGTGACGGCTGAATATCCCGACAACTCACCATATATATTTTTTGCCGCTTTGGCAAGCGTATCCGGAATGGTGGCACGGCAAATTTGTTCTACGGGTCACCTTTGGACAAGCAGGTGGCGTATAACAAATTCACCGCGGGAATGGTAGGTGCCGATCTTAACACGCATCTCTTTTCCGGGCCGGCAGCCGTCACAAGTCGTTGTTTTACCGGGACCCGCTTTTCACAAGGGCTTCGCGGCAACGGCATATACAGTTTTTTCGTCTTTTCCGCATGGCTTGACAAAAACCGGCTCCTTGGCTAATTAGTACGGCATGACATCTGAACCCAAGAGGATATCCACCGGTGTAAGTGACCTCGACCCCCTTCTCGACGAGGGGCTTCTGATCGGGGACAACGTGGTCTGGTACGACGATGCCGGCAGCCTGGCGTCGGTATTCAGTATGAATTTCCTGAAAACCTCCCTGGCAAAGGGACATCCATTTGTCTATGTCAGCTTTGACCGGTCCCCCAAAAACCTGCTGGAAAAACTCGGATCACTTGCCGAAAGCGAAAATCTCACGATTCTCGACTGTTTCACCTGCGGAAAAGGAAAAGGGGAGCGCATTTTTTTCAAATTCTATGAAGAAACCGGGAACCGCCTTCCCTGCCGTATAATCAATGTCCGCCACCCGCGGGACCCCGAAGCCGTGATGAGCCGTTTTCTTGAAATAAACGACGGCACGAAGAAAAATGTCCGGTTTGTTTTTGAAAGCCTGACCGGTATGCAGGAGCTGTGGGAAGGGGAAGACAAGATCAGCCTGTTTTACGCGCACACCTGCCCCAAACTTTATGAACTCGACGCCCTCGGCTACTGGATTATGGAAAAAGATGCCCATTCAAAACGCCTGAAGGCATCCATCAATCAAATCGCGCAGGTGGTTATCGAGCTTTTTCTGAAGCGGGGAAAAACCTCGCTGGCCGTCATTAAAGCCGAAAACCGCGACATTGACAACTTAAACACACCGGTTCTTTTCCGGACAAAAGGGCGGCACGTCTCCTTTGACGCGGGAAAATCAGGGGAGCGCCTGTTTGTCCTGGGCAGACGGCTGCGGGAATTGAGAAGCAGGAGAGGATTTTCCCAGGCACAGATCGCCCGGGCCGTCGGTGTCACGCCAAGCAGCATCTCCCAGATCGAGAGCAGCCAAACCTATCCTTCCCTGCCGGCACTTTACAAAATCGCCGAGATCCTCTCGGTCGATGTCAGCACCTTTTTCCACGACTCTCCGGAAACCGGGAACCGGATCGTTTTCCCTGCAAAAACGGCAGTGGACATCACACTGCCGGACATGCCCGGGAGAAGTGTTTCCGCAAAGCTGTTAACCTCGCTTGACGCAGCGGCAAAAGCCGAACCGTATCTCATAGAAATCACTGCCGGACAGACACTTTCCTCCCATTTTTTTTCGCACAAGGGCGAGGAGTTCGGTTACCTGCTTTCCGGCGAACTTCGGATGAAAACGGAAAAAGCGGCGTACCGGCTGACACCGGGCGATACCATATATCTGACCGCCGACGTTCCCTCCCGCTGGACAAACAGCGGTACGGACAATGCCAGACTGCTCTGGCTCATCATCCGGTAGTCACCGACCCCCCGCGAAGCGGGTGGCTTGGCGTTCCGGCCATAGACCCAAAAAACAAAACACGTAAGTGTTTCAATCGTTGACGGTTTAAAAACAACTAATCAACGCCGGCCTGCTGAAAAGGGATCCCGTCTTCTCCACGGGCCGGGCAATCTGCCGTCTATGCCACATTAAAATATTCAGGGGACCAGCACATCCCCTGAACCAGTTCCGAGAGCCGATCCGGATCGCTGTTATGGGGGAACCTGGAAAATGGACAGTCATCCGGGATCACGCCCGCTTTAATCGCCTCCTTTCCCACATATTTGGCCACCCTGACAGACACCGCTCTTATATCATCAAGATGGGGACAGAGTATGCCGTCGGCTATCTCCTGTTCGGTCATGCATTCAGCCACCGCCCGGGCGGCGGCTGAAAAAAACACGGGCAGGACCTCGACCGCACCGGACGCGATAACACCAAGCCCCACACCCGGAAAGACAAACGCATTGTTCATCTGTCCTATCCGGCAGGTTTTTCCCCGGTATGTCACCGGCTCGAACGGGCTGCCCGTAGCCACGAGTCCCCGGCCGGCCGTCCATTCGTATACCTGTTTCGGATGCACCTCGACTTTTGACGTGGGATTGCTCAGCGGCAGCACCACCGGTCTTTCGGTATTGGCGGCCACCGCCGCCACAATATCCCGGGTAAAACATCCCGGCTGACCCGACGTACCGATCAGCACGGTGATCTGCTCATTTCTCACCGTATTGTACAGGGTGTTGTCTTGCGGATTTTTTAGCCATTGAAGCCGGGCGGGGTCCTTTGCAAACTTTTTCTTGTAGGACTCGAGATTCTGTCTGTCGGTCGTGACAATGCCCTTTGAATCCAGGGTAAAAATCTTTTCTCTGGCCTCGTTTTCAGGCACCCCGTGTTCCACGAGTTCGGTTAAAATCTGCTCGGCAATGCCGATCCCCCCGGCGCCGGCGCCGTGCACCAGAAAAACCTGGTCGGCGATGCCCTCCTTTTTCACCTTCATGGCGGCAAGTATGCCGGCCAGGGCAATGGCACCGGTGCCCTGGATATCATCGTTAAAGGAGATGAGGTCGTGAAGATAGGCATCCCTGATGGTAAAGGCATTCTGTTTTGAAAAATCCTCCCACTGGCACAGCGCATGGGGAAACACCGTTTTGAAGGCCTTTGCAAACTTCCGGATAAAATCGAGGTAGTCTTCGCCTTTCAGGCGTTCATGCCGCCACCCCAGATATTTGAAGTCATTGAGCAGATCGGTGTTGTCCGTGCCCACATCCAGTGAAATCGGCAGGCAGTGCCACGGCGCGATACCGGCGCCCTGGGTATAGAGCATGAGCTTGCCGAGACAGATGGCAATGCCGCCTGCGCCCTGATCGCCGATCCCCAGAATGCCCTGGTTGTCCGTGACCACTGAAATCCTCACGTCCCTGTCCGTATAACACCTGAGAATATCCTCGGCTTTGTCGATGTTCCCCGGGTAGAAATGGATGCCGTTGGCCCTTCTGAACATGGAGGAATAGTTCTCACACGCCTGGCCTACCGTGGGGGTATACACAATACTCAGAAACCGGTTGATGTCGCTTGCAATCACGGCATGCGCCAGTACCACGTTGCGGTCGAAAAGGCTGCGGATATATATGAACCGTTCAAGATCGTTCGCCTTGCCGTCGATAATGCTCAGGGATGTCTGGACCTGCTCCTCGAGGGCTTTCACCCGGGGCGGCAGATATCCGGACAGCTTGAGCGCCTCCCTTTCGGCTTCCGTAAAAGCGGTGCCCTTGCTGATATTGTTGAACCGGAGTATATCCGGGCCTTTGATATGCATGTTGACACCGGTTGTCTGGCCATACCGGCCATATTCAAATGTATAGTTTGTGTTTTCCATAAAAATTCACTCTCTCTTCTCAACCCCGAATCTGGCCGGTTAAATTTAAAAAGTCAACGACCACCCGCGAAGCGGGTGGCTTGGCGTTCCGGCCTATGGCCGGAAAAAAACACGTAAGTGTTTCAACCGTTGACGGTTACAACCGCCACCTTTTTTCTGTTCATACTTTACTATAAGCGTGCGCCCGGTTCAACTCTTTTCCCGGTCCCGTCAGGGCAAACTTGTTCTAAGGGTCACCTTTGGACAAGCAGGTAGCGGGGTGATTTCCATGCCGGGTTTGAATCAGTTTTTGTCTCTGCTCCGGCACGATAACGCCGCATCGCATCGAAGTATAAACTGTTCTTCGCCTGAAGGCGGGGACAGGGGGCGTTTCAGGCATTCCCGAAGAGACACTGAAAACTAATACAAATCCAATCCAAAACCAATTAAATGCTAACTTCGGCCGGATATCTTGCCGTTCAGGTTTGGGGTTTCTGAGAGGCAGAAATCCGAGCCAGCTGCAGATTTTTTGAATGCACAGGGAGACATTCAAACACTGTCTGTAAATTTTCAGTAACAGAAAACAAATTAATGAAAAAAGGAGAAAAAAATGAAAAAGATTGTTGCGGGTATTGTCATTGCCTCATTTCTGGCAATAGTCGGTTCCGCTCAGGCGGCAACCGTTTTTGAAAAGGACAATTTCACCTACAAAATCAGCGGGGACTGGCAGATCCAGCTGCGCCAGGATCCGGGGGATGATCAGGACATGGACGTCGAGTATGACGACCTGGAAATCAAAAACAAAATTTCCTATGACATCAACGAGACCCTGTCCGCGTTTGGCCAGCTCGACTTCGGGTTCAAGAATGCAGCGGACAAGTCCAATGATGATGAAGATCCCCACCTGGAAGAAGCGTACATCGGTTTTAAAATCCAGGATACCAAGGTGTTCTTCGGGAAAACCGACAGTGCCGGTGATGAGTTCGGTGTGGCCGCCACTTATGAAACCATCGTGGCGGATGACTGTTTTGACGAGTTCGGCGCTGTGGACGGTGATGACCTGATCGGTATCTCTACCAAAATCGGTGACATGGTCACCGTATACGCTACCTATGAAATTGAAGCGGAAAGTGAGTCCAGTGATAACAACGGTGAGTTTTTCGATATTTACGCCGAAGTGAATTTCGAGGGGTTGAGCCTGGGGGCCGCCTATCAGAGCCTTGAGCTGCCTGGACCGTCCGGACCCGGACCGATCGCATCAGATATCGATATAAAGACATGGGGGGTTCAGGCAACATACGATGCCGAGTTCGCCGCATTCGGCGCCGACTACAGTGTGACTGACGACGATGATGATTCTGATCAGACGGTCTGGAACGTGTTTGTTGAGGTTCCGGTAAAACCGGTCACCATTGCCGTTGGGTATGTTACGCTGGACTATGATGACGGCAGTGAAGATGAAGAAGTTGCCGGCTTTTACGGCAATATCACCTACAAGTTTCCGACGGCAAAGAACGTAAGTATTTTTGCTGAAATCTCCGACTCGGACGAAACAGATGTTGATATGGGGTACATGGTCGGGGCCCGTCTTAAATTCTAGCCGGATCCGTTTATAACCCGATACAATTTCTACAATGAGGGGGCCCTTCCCTTAGAAAGGGCCCCCTTTTTATATGCACAAAGCCTGTGGTTCGCATCTGCCAGGCAGTGTGCGCCCGCCTTTTACAGGATGACCGTTTCTTTCGGTCAGGTGGTCCGTGTCCTGACCAAAAGCCGGCGTGTCATCCCGAGGCGGTGTTGCCCGGGTGGCATCAGGCAGGAGAAGCCGTGACGATTAATAAAGAGAAACCGGATTCATGAAGAGCCGGATCTGATCTGCCTCGCCAAAAAAGATATCGGGGTTAAGATATAAGAAACCGGCATGTGTGCAGAACGCATGCCGGGAGGTGCGAGGGGCAGGAAAGTCCGTCAGGTTATTCCCCTGCGCGGTTTATCCGGTTGGGGCACTATTGGTTGATCCAGCGTTTGAACCGTTCCCGGGTCGCCTCATCCGCCTGCTGATACCAATATTTCAGCATTTTCTCGGCCATGCTGCCCTCAGGCCCCGGCTGCTGCGGTATCGGTTCACTCTGTTTTGTCTGTTCTGACGAGCGCTTTGACGGCACCTCGTCAGTGGCCGCCTCGGCCTTGGCAGGAGACGCTTCCCCGGACACTGAACGCGACACGTTAACGGCGGCAGGCGAGTCGGTTTGGTTAAAGTCTTCAAGCTCTTTTGCAAAATCCCGGAAAACTTGAAACCCCTCTTTTTCAAGCTTTGCAATATCACACGCCACGGTGCGACCGGCAGCGTTCACAATACGGATATCGGATTCCCTGTTGAACTTTTCCAGATCAAGGGACCGTTTGATACGCGGAATCTCCATTTTCAATGCCTGGTTTTGGCCCTCGAACTTCACCACAAACACATCCGAGTATCCCATGTCCGCATCGTCATCATAGCGGCTGCCAAGTATACCGACAAATTGAACCACAACCTGGTTCATACCGTCCGGCAGGCGGACACGCCCTTCGACTTTCCTGTTTTCTCCGTTTACAGCGACCGCCGTCATGTTTTCGGGCAGCTCAAGTTCAACCCCGGCCCATGCCGGATTCCCCAAACACAACAAACAGACCAGCCCTGCCAGCACCCATGGTGCTTTTCTTAAACCGATTCTCATTGTCACTCCTATAATAAAAAAGATTAATAAA
>CAYZHB010000007.1:0-5420 GCA_964478245.1 uncultured Desulfobacterales bacterium
ACATATTTTCTGCGATCGTCCATTTTTTCCCTCCCCTTTCTGCCCGGTCCGCCGCCGGTAAAGGCCGCAGCCGGATCCGTGATGGGTTGTTTTTGAACGGGGTCTATGCCCCGGTTGCACCCGTGTCCTCTTCCTGTTTATATACGAAGGCTGGGAATGTCAAATGCCGTTCACGAACAAGCTGTTCAATGTAAAAGCGCGTTCCGGCAGTTTCCCGTCACCTGCCTTTTGAATGGCGCACGCATACCGCCGGGTTAAAGGTTGCCAGGAGCGCCGGTCTGTGGTAGGGGTGGTAAAACAACCCATCACACAAAAGGAATTTTTATGAACGCACAGAATATCGACTTTACGGTAGATAAAGACAATCTTTACAAAGAATCATCCATCACCGACCTCAAGGTCGGGGCCATCCGGATGCTGTCACCCATCACATCCGGCGGGGAACCGGACACGGAGCGGGATACGGTATTCATCGGTCACACCCAGCTTATGTCGCCGGAAGGTCCCATACCGCTTCAGGCCAGACTGGATGCGAAAAATCTCGAAGAGGCCATGCAAGTATTTCCCGCAGAAATGGAAAAAGCCATGGTCCAGATGCAGGAACAGGTACGGCAGTACCAGCAGGAGCAGAGCCGGGAAAAATCGAACATCATCACCCCGGGCCGGTAGACGGCCTGCCCGCCTTGCCGACCTGCTGCACATCTCGGTCAGAACCGTTGATACGCACCGCTGCCATATCCGGGAAAAACCGGGGTTAAAGAACAGAAAAGTGAACCTGCGCAGCTTTCTGTCCAGCCTGTAAACCCCCTCGGCCTTCCAGACTTCGTATTTGGAATACGCAAAAAATACTGTTTTAAAAAGTATTCAGGGCGGTTGCATTTTTCCCGTTGAACTCCTATGAAGCGTGCACCCGGCAATGGGGTTTCATTTTCCGCAGTTTCTGTCACGGGAGGGGTACGCCGTTGATACTGCCTGTAGCGGGCAGGACGGGATCGAAAAATTCAGGTCCGGAGATTACAACCTTGTCATGACCGACATAAAAATGCCGGGAATGTCCGGGGAAGAGGTCCTGGCCGAAATCAGGAACCCTTGTCCGGCAAGGTGGAAAAATCCCTTCAAGATCACCTTCCACGACAACGGGGCGGGACTGTTGGATGGGATCGATATTGAAATCCCCGGAAGCATGGGGCTCAGGACCATTGTCGCATTGACCGGGCATCAGCTGTCCGGAAACGTAGCCGTGTCCCGCGGGAACGGCACCCGTTTCACGATTACGTTTCAAGTAAACCCGGATGATGCATCTGTTCAAAACGGCTAAACACCGTCCGGTTCCACTCCCCGGCCCGGGAAAAAACGCCCGCCGTCTCAGGGGGATGCGCAACTTTGCGGCAACGGAAAGTGCGGCCCGGTTCGCCGGCGCACGAAAATGAAACACAGGTGTCTCATGATACAGAGAAGGGACCGGGTTTTTGTTTTTCAAACAAAACGGCAAAACGATAACCTTTTGAAATAAATCAAAAATAAAATTTTCGCATGTTTAATTAAGAGGGTTGGCACACAATGTGCTCTATAAATTTATTAACAGTACGGTAGTGCGATTTACTGGTTGTTCCAAAACCGGGGGCTGTGCCCCCGGTTACAACCGTCAACGATTGAAACACTGACATGTTTTTGTTGTTCCGGCCTACGGCCGGGTTCGGCAGAGATGCGAATGCATACATTCAAAGCCACCCGATTTGCGGGTAATCGTTGATTTTCAAGTGAATGTGCCGACTGAAATTGATTGTGTTTTAACGGCAAGGCAGAGAAATTGCCTGGATAGGCCGATATGATATAACAGGTGTTTATTAAACCAGACCAAACAACAAGTGAAAGGAGAATGACATGGATGTAAAAGATTATTGCAAAGCAATGCTGGCTGAGGTAGATGCATGGAAGACGAAACTCGAATCCATGAAAAAGGTGGCGGACACTTATGGGTCCGATGTGAAGGAAAAGATCCTGCCGTTAGTCGGTCAGCTCGAACAGGAAGTGGCCACCGCCCAGATGCGCGTGGACAAGCTTGAAAACGAGTGCCCCTCTGACTGGTCGCCCATCAAGAACGAGCTGGACGACATGTTCGGTACTATCGGCAGCAAGGTGGACAGGGCGTGGAAAGATATCGAGCCCGGTAATGTAGGCGGATAATCCGGCCATGTAAACAGCCAGTCGATTTGGTGTTTTGACGGGCCCGGCAGGCATGACCTGCCGGGCCCGTTTTTATTGACATGCCGTCAGCAATGGGATAAATGCGCTCCCGGGTCCGGTGAAACGGCCCTTGCGCCCCCTGTAATGCATCCATCCCGGCGGGTACGTTTTGCTGCGGGCAGTGCTGCCTGAAAACCGGTTGTCGCGGAGGTGAGCCGAAAAAAGCGTGCGATTTGCCTTGCCGGAGGCGGGCGAAAATGATAAGGCTGCCTTATGGGAAACACAGGGACAGGGAACAGGGAGGAGAGATTGAAACCAGCACACAAGTGTCTCGATACCCGTTGCAGGCGATCGGGAGGACGGGCAAATGCCTGATACACTTTCGGCAGAGGACCCGGCACTTGCCCGCCTGATCCATGATGAAAGGAAGCGTCTTGACGGTACACTCGATCTGATCGCTGCGGAGAATCATCCGCCCCGCTCGATCCTTCAGGCCGTGGGGTCGGATTTGAATGTCAAGACTATTGAAGGCTATCCGGGCCACCGTTTCCATGCCGGGTGCATCCATGCGGACCAGGTGGAAAAGCTCGCTGTCGAACGGGGAAAATTTCTTTTCAATGCCGACCATATCAATGTGCAGCCCCACAGCGGGACCTCGGCCAACCTGGCGGTCTATTTCAGCGTACTGGACGTGGGAGACCGGGTGCTGGCCATGGGCCTGCCCTTTGGCGGCCACCTCTCCCACGGCCATGCCGCCTCCGTTACAAGCCGGTGTTTTGATTTCTGTCACTACGGGGTCGATCCGGCCACGGAACAGATCGACTGCGGAACGATACGGGCGCTGGCCCGCGAACTGAAGCCGAAGATGATCGTGGCCGGTGCCAGTGCGTATCCAAGGCTTATCGATTATGAAAAGATAGCCGGGATCGCCCGGGAGATCTCCGCATACTTCCTCGTGGATATGGCCCACCTGGCCGGACTTGTCGCGGCCAAGGCGATCCCGAGCCCGGTCCCGCATTGTGATTTTGCCACGTTTACCTGTTACAAGACCATGATGGGCGGCCGGGGCGGCGTGATTCTGTGCCGGAAACCGTACGCCGGAAAAATCGACAGCGCCGTGTTTCCCGGCTGCCAGGGGACCAGCCCGGTGAACCTTATCGCGGCCAAGGCGTTGATTTTTAAACTGGCCCATGAAGCGGGGTTTATTTCGATCCAGAAAAAGACCCTTGAAAATGCACGGGCCCTGGCGGACGCTTTCCGGGAAAAGGGGTACCGCCTTGTGACCGGCGGCACCGACAATCACCAGGTCCTGATCGACCTCACATCCAAAGGCATTTCCGGCAGATCCGCGGAGCGATCCCTTGAATCGGCCGGTATCATACTGAACCGCAACGTGGTCCCGGCGGACGCAGAAAAAACCGGCTCGGTGAGCGGCATCCGGATCGGGAGCGCCGCCGTGTCGGTAAGGGGAATGGCCGCCCCCGAGATGCACCGCATCGCAGAGCTGATGGACAGGGCCATGATGAAGGCGGACCGGCCGGATGTGTTAAAAGAGGTGAACGAATCGGTTGCAGCACTGTGCCGGGAATTTCCAATCCCGTAAAATCCTTTTAAAAGACAGGGTTCCCTTTTCCCTGTGAGTTTGCTGGGAATATCAACAGAAAATCGTATCGGAAGCGCCCCCCTGCTGACCCCTGCTGAAGAAAAAAACAAGTGGATTTTTTTTTGACAGCGTTTTCCTAAAGCTTTGATGGCAGATACAGGGAAAGCTGGGGAAAAAGGCTCAGGATGAGCAGGCCGAAAAGCAGTATCAGCACGAAAGGGAGCGTTCCCATCATGATCCGGCCCATGGGCACATCGGTGATCGCTTTCAGGATGAAGAGGTTCAGGCCGACCGGCGGTGTGATCATGCCGATTTCCACACACAGGGTGGACACGATTCCCAGCCAGAGCGGGTCGAATCCCAGATCCAGGAGAGTGGGGTAGATAAACGGCACGGTCAGTACGATCATGCTGAGGGGGTCCATCAGGCAGCCCAGGACAAACCAGAGCAGGTAGATCAGGGCCATGATCATCCACCGGTTCAGGCCCGAGCCCACAATCAGGTTTGAGATGCCCTGGGCGATGCCCAGGTGGCTCACCACGTAACTCAGGGTCATGCCGCCGATGATGAGAAACAGGATCATAGAGCTGGTTCTGGCGGTGGCGCTCATCATGTCCGTGAAACCGGCCAGCGTAAGCCGGCCGCGCAGTATCACGATCAAAAGCGCCCCCACGGCCCCGAAACCGGCCGCCTCGGTCGGCGTGGCGATTCCCGCGTAGAGCGATCCCAGTACGATGAATATGAGAAGGGCCGGCGGCATAAGCACCGCCAGATCGGCCAGCAGGGAGGCCCTCTCCCTTTCCGTTTTCCGGGACCTGTCCGGACGGCCGGGACCGCCTGACCGGTTGTTTTCAAACTGCCCCCGGTGACAGCCGTCAACGATTGAAACACTTGCGTGTTTCGTCCTTCCGGCCTCTGTGCCGGGCTCGAAGAGATGCGAATGCATACACGCCACGCCACCCGTTCCGGGGGTGGTCGTTAACTCCCCGATCAGAGACGGTGCCAGTTTGACGCGGATCACGATAAACAGGCACAGAAGGCCGCTGATCACAATGCCGGGGATGATGCCGGCCATAAACAGCCGCGTGATGGAGTTCTCGGTGATAATGCCGAAGATGACCAGGGTGATGCTCGGGGGGATCATGATGCCCAGCGTGCCGCCGGCGGCCACCACCCCCACGGCGAAATCCTGCCGGTACTGCCTTTTTTCCATTTCACTGATGGAAATGCGTCCCATGGCGGCCGCAGTGGCCGGACTGGACCCGCACAGGGCGGCAAAGATGGTGGACGCCAGCATGGTGCTCAGCGCCAGCCCTCCTTTGATGCGGCGCAGCCACTTGTTGAGAACGCTGAAGATATCCCCGGCAATCTCGCCCCGGGCCAGGGCTTCGGCCATGAGAATGAACAGGGGGGCGACCAGCTGGTTGATACTCGTTCCCTGGTAAAAGGCGATGCTGCCGATCTGAATCAGCTGTCCCGGATCCAGGAAAAACAGGATCAGCACCACCGCGGCAAATCCCAGGGCAAACGCCACCGGGGTGCCGATAAATATGGTGCCCAGCAGAACCGCCAGCAAGGTGAACACGAGACAGATCAACTCAGGTTGCGCCCCTTTTCATCAGATATACTC
>CAYZHB010000007.1:5430-16681 GCA_964478245.1 uncultured Desulfobacterales bacterium
GGTCATCATGGCGGCGGACCCTGCAAGTATGGCCAGGTAGAGCCAGATGATCGGTATCTGGATAATGCCCCGGGTCAGGGTGTCCCATCTGACGGCGTACAAAAGCATATCCACGCTGCTGTAAGCCATGATACCTACGTAGATCAAAGCGAAGCCGTATCCGGTAACGGCGCATACCCGCCGCACCCGGTTGCCCAGGTGCCGGCCGATGGTTTCTCGTATGAAGTCCACCGCCACATGGCTCTTTTCCTGGAAAGCAAAGGCGGAGCCCAGGAAAATCGCCCATATCAGGAGGTACCGGCAGACGTCCAGGCTCCAGGTGGTGGGACGGTTAAACAGGCCCCGGGAGAGGCCCTCGACGGTCGCCAGGATGCCCATCAACAGGATGAGCAAGCCGGCCAGGACGGCGGCGGCGTGGTTCACTTTTTTGAGGGACTCGGGGAACCGCATCGGTTATTGATCTCCCCTGAGCTTGGAAAATATGTCGATCAGCTTTTGCCCGTCCGGCCCGGCCACTTTCGCCGCCTCCTCCATGAGGGGCCGGGTCACCTTTTTAAACGCCGCGTTTTCAGATTCGGACAGGTGATACACTGTGCCGCCGGCAGCCTTGACGTCTTGTTCAAATTTTTGTTTCAGCTTTCCGGACAGCTGGTGGCTGAAGTCCATCCACCGTTGCGCCGCCCGTTCCACGGCGGCCTGCTGGGAGAGGGTGAGCTTTTTCCAGGCCTTCCCGCTCATGACAAGACCGCACATCATTTCCTGGAGCGTGGTCATGGTGACGTAGGGCGCCGGTTCATACAGTTTGAACGGGCCGGTAATGATCCACCCGGTATAGCTGACCTTTATGGTGCCTCTCTCCAGGGCGGTGGAAAGATCGCCCAGAGAGACGGTGACCGGGCTGCCGCCCCACATCTTGATGGCTTCCCCGCCCCATCTGCCGGGCGTCCGCACGGTGAGGCCCTTCAGATCGGAAGGCAGTTTCACGGGCCGGCCCACCGATTTGGCGGTGGCAAACGTGATCGTGTTCTGGTCATTGATGCCCAGGTACTTGACGCCGTACTTGGCAAATATTTTTTCCACGACCGGGTGGGTGGCTTTTTCAAGCGTCTCGAACCTGTTGCCCGGATAGGCGCCCGGGATTTCAAACGGGGTCAGCTCCTTGATGGTCGGGGATACATAGGCCACCATGAAATTGACGATGTCGACATTGCCGCGCATTGCGGCTTCCAGCGCCTCGGGATCTCCCACCAGGGAGCGGGCCGGAAAGCTTTTTATCTCGATCTCCCCGTTGCTTTCCTCTTCAACCGCTTTTGCAAAATAGGTGTATCCCTGTCCGTGAAAGCCGCCTGACGGCATGGGATAACTGAGGTTCAGCACAACCGGCTTTTTTGCCGCCGCCCGGGGCGGCAAGACAAGTCCCGCCGCAAAAAGGATCACTGCAAGAACCGGAAAAAATACCATGGAACGGTGAACCGCTATGTGGATCGTTTTCATTTTATTTTCCTTCACTATTGTTTTCTGCCAAACGCCTCTTGCCTCCAATAGCATTATGCGAGGCCGGCCGGATTGTCAAGCACAACCATCCGGCCGGTCCCAAATTTTTTTAATACGCATTTAATAAAAAGTCTGCTATTGTTCAGTAAACCAAACAACCAACAAAACAGGAGGAAGAAAAATGAAAGTGGTGATCAGGGTGCTGGTATTGTGCCTGTCAGCGGTATTTCTGACGGGATGTGCGGCAAAGGGGCCTGTCCAATCAATACCGTCCTTTGATGCGGTTCGGATCGATCCGGCCGGATACGACGCCCGGGTGGACGGGTTTCTGGTGATTTTTGACGCTTCGAGCTCCATGGGGGAGACCGGGGCCGGTGTGGATAAATTCGGGACGGCAAAAGCGGTTGTTGACCGGATGAACCAGACCCTCCCGGAACTGGGGCAGATGGCGGGGTTCCGTTCTTTCGGTCACGATCCGTCGGTATCGTCGGAGAGCACGGCCCTGTTTTACCCCGTGGGACCGTACGATACCGGCTGTTTTTCAACAGCCCTGGACAAGGTGTCGACCCCGGGCGGTATCAGTCCGCTTCACAAGGCGCTTGCCCAGGCGGTTTCCGATTTGAAGGCTGTAAAGGGGCAGAAAGCCGTCATTATCGTCAGTGACGGGGAAGAGCCGTACCTGCTGTCCACGGACGCGGTGACCAATGCCGGGTGCCTGAAAAGGGCCTACGGTTCCGATGTCTGTATTTACACCGTTCACGTGGGCGGGGACAGCGACGGCAGGGCGCTCATGAAAAGCCTCGCAGACAAAGGGGGATGCGGGTTTGCCGCGGATGCGGAAAATCTTATGACCGGAAAGGAGATGGCCGGTTTTGTCAAGAAGGTGTTTCTTGTAAAAAAAGCACTCCCTGAACCGGACCCCGAACCGGCGGCCCCGGCTGTCGAAAAGGAAGAGGAAGAGAAAATCGCAGAAGCACCGGCAAGAAAAGACAGCGATCAGGACGGGGTGTTCGACGACGAGGATCAGTGCCCGGGCACGCCGCTGGGAGCGGAGGTGAACCTGAAAGGGTGCTGGAGTCTGGCAGGGGTCCTGTTCGACTATGACAAGGCCGTTGTCAGACCCGATGCGTACGGTATGCTGGACAAGGTCTACCATATCCTCGTGGCCAACCCGGATATGGACATCATTCTCAAAGGCCATACAGACAGCAGGGGGTCGGACGACTACAACATGGATCTATCCAGAAGAAGGGCCGCGGCTGTACAGGCCTATCTTATCCGGAAGGGTATCCGGCCGGACCGGATCGAAACCCGCGGGTACGGCGAAGCACAGCCGATCGCCTCCAATGAAAGCGATGACGGCAGGGCTCTCAACCGGCGGGTGGAGATCGAACCGGTTTATTGACAGGAACCGCCTGCAATAGTATCCTTTTTGTATTTGACATTTGCCGGTTGTTTTCAGACCGGGGGCGCCGCTGCCCGAGCACCAGCTTTCGGGGAAAGCAGAGGTGACAACGGAGAAGGGCACCTGTTTCAATATCCGATTCAGCGTCGCCTGAAAAATAAAAATGGTGCAGGAATGGAACAGGACAAAAAAATTCTGATTGTGGAAGACGAATGGTTTATCGCCCAGGATACTAAGGGCCGGGTGGAAAATCTCGGGTATTCTGTCTGCGGGATCGCGGCCACCGGTGAAGATGCGGTCAGGCAGGCGGCAGAAATGCGCCCCGACCTGATTCTGATGGATATCAAACTCAAAGGAGAAATGGACGGTATCGCGGCGGCGGAGCGCATTAAGGCCGAGCAAGATATTCCCGTGGTGTACGTGACCGCATTTGCCAACAGGGACCTGTTGGAGCGGGTGAAGACCACCGGTCCTTACGGATATATCCTCAAGCCTTTCAAGGAGGAAGCCCTTCATACGGCGGTCGAAATCGCTTTTTACAAGCATCAGATGGAAAAAAAGGTCCGGGAGAGCGAGGAGCGGTTCCGGGCCATATTCGAGTCCACCGGCGATCTGGTGTTTCTAAAGGACAGGGATCTGCGCTACATCGAAGCCAACCGGTCCATGGAAAATTTTTTCGGGATGTCCGGCGGGAACCTGGCGGATGTGACCGACGAAGCCCTGTTCGGTCAGGAGGCGGCCGCGCACATCCGGGAGACCGATACCCGGGTGCTTGCCGGCGAAACCGTGGAAGAGGAGGACACGAGACCGGTGGGCGGCGAAAAACGGACGTTTCATATCATAAAGACGCCGGTGCGCGAGAAAGACAACGAGGTGACCGGGCTCTGCGGAATCGCCCGGGACATCACCGATATGCGGAAGGCCCAGGCGGCCGAAATCAAAACCGTGCAATATGAATCCATGTTCAAAACCGTGGCCGCGGTCTGTCACAACCTGAACCAGCCATTGCAGGTTTTGACCTCGGCACTGGATATTCTCGAGGACGATGTCAACCATGACCTCATCGGGGAAATACGGAAAAGCGTCATGCACATCGGCGACATTACCCGGAAACTGCAGGGCATCGTCAAATACCGGACAAAAGCGCACATCGACGGCTCTGAAATACTGGATATCGATGAATCGTCAAGGCAGTAGCGATTAATGAATTAAAAATTATGCCGCTTTAATGAGTTATTCTTCTCAACAGTGTATATCCAAAAGGGTGATACCGAACCAACCGTTTACAGGTTGTTTTGGAGAAAAAGTCTGCCAGTATGTGCAATGAAAAACAGCAGACCGTGCGGCAGACGATCATGGATCATCTGGACAACACGCCCATGACCGCCCGGGACATCTCCGGCGCGGTGGGTATCACGGAAAAGGATGTCTATCATCACCTGGACTTTATCGAAAAATCGGTCCGGCAGAAGGGGAAAAAACTGCATGTGGACCCCGCTTATTGTCGGGATTGCGGATTTGTGTTCAAGGACCGCAAGAAACTGAAAAAACCGGGCAGGTGTCCGGTATGCCGGGACGGCAGAATCGCATCCGCCGTATTCACGATCTTTTGATCTCCGCCGAAGATGAACACCCGCCTGTAACCGGGAGGCCGCATCTGATGTATCGCATTTAAGGTGGCGGTTTTTCATGAACCCGCCCGGATCAACTCGTTCGTCTCCGCCGTGGCGGCACTGGGCCTCTATGAAGGGGCCTATATATCGGAAATCGTCCGCGGGGGCATCGTCTCCATACCGGACGGACAATGGGAAGCCGCCGGTTCCGTGGGTCTGAGCAACCGCCGGACCTTCCGGCGGGTCATTCTGCCCCAGGCCTTCCGTAAAACCGCGTTTCCCCTGGCCGGCCAGTTTATTTCCACCATCAAAGATTCCGCCATTGTGTCCGTCATCTCGATTCAGGAACTCACGTTCCAGGGGATGGAGCTCATGGCGGCCACCTTTCTGACCTTCGAAGTCTGGATCACCATAACCCTTCTCTATTTCATGCTGACCTTTTCCCTCTCCAGGGCTATCGCCGCCCTTGAAAAAAAGTTTGCCGTGTCCTACTGACCTGCCGCAGCCCGGAACGGGCTGCGAGGCTCGAAGAGATGCAAAAGCATACATGAGGCGGCAGACCTGAAAGGGCTGCCTGGATGAGGCAGAGGAAGTTCCCCGCCACCTGCCCATGGCATAGAACAAATTAGCCGTGGTTTTACAGAATTCAGATGTTGAAAGGAGAGACCTGTTATGATAAAAAGACCATTTGGGTTTTTTGCCCGAAAGTGAAACCGCTTTTCAATAACATGTGAATAATCAAGCTGTAAGGAGAGTGCTTTATGCGCGTAACAGATTTGTACCGGAAAAAACAACCTGTCATATCAATGGAGTTCTTCCCGCCGAGGGACGAAAAAGCCGCTGAAAAATTCGACACAACAATCGATACCCTCTCCGGCCTGGGCCCGGATTACCTGTCGGTGACCTTCGGGGCCGGCGGCTCCAACCGGGACGGGTCCTATCAGACCGTGGACAGGCTGGTCACGGATAAAAACCTGCCGACAGTGGCCTACATTGCCGGCTACGGTCTGGCCCCCGCGGAAATCGACGAGGTGCTGGACAGGTACAGGGATCTTGGCGTGGAAACCATCTTTGTGATACGGGGTGATCAGCCCAAACAGGCGGAGTTCACCCCCCATCCGGACAGTTTCCCGCATGCGTCGGACATGATTGCCTATATCAGGGAACGCTACGACTTCACGCTGGGGTGTGCCGGGTATCCTGAAGGGCATATCGAGGCGGACAGCCTGGACAGGGATATCGACTACCTGAAGCTGAAGGTGGACAGCGGGGCCGAGTACGTCGTGGCCCAGTTCTGCTACGATAACCGGTTTTTCTTCGATTACGTGGAAAAATGCCGGGCCGCCGGCATCGGGGTGCCGATCGTACCGGGTATCATGCCGGTCTACACGGTCAAGATGACCCGTATCCTGTCAAACGTCTGCGGGGCGACCATCACGGATGAACTGCAGCGCCGCCTGGATGCGGTGGATGCCGAAGACAGGGAGGCGGTCCTGAACCTCGGGATCGATTTCGCCGCGGAACAGTGCCGGGGTCTTCTCGAGGCCGGGGTGTCCGGGCTGCATTTCTACACCATGAACCGCAGCAGATCCACCACCGAGATCATCACCCGTCTGAAAAACGACAATCTGCTGTAGATCAGCCGGCACAGACCGGTTTAAATGAAAGTGCCCGGGGGGTTCCCTGAAGAAATTCCCGGGCGCGTTTTTGTTTATGAAAAGTACACGATTGCAATTGCGGCTGCTGCAATCCTGTTTGCAGGGCACTGTTAGAGCCCTGTATTCCGCTTGGTGTTTAAAGCTGTTATGGAGAAATCCGTAAACCGGATAATAGTCTGTGGATTTCCCTGTACGATTCTGGTAGCTTTGTGTCTGCAGGTGTTTAAACGGATCACGAGGGACGGAAATGATGGAAAAATATGTGGACAGTCGTTTTTATGAAGAGCTGGAAGCGTGGTTTGAAAGGTACACAGCCGGTTTTGAACAGCAGTATCCGGCCGGCCGGTCCAAATTCACGCTAAAGAAAGACCACACCCGGATGGTGGTGCTCGAGATCGCCGCCCTTGCCGAAGAAGCGGCCGGCCTTGGCGAGAGCGATATCGCACTTTCCAAAACCATCGGTCTGCTGCACGATATCGGCCGGTTTCCCCAGGCGGCCCGCTATGATACGTTTGATGACGGCAAATCCAAGGATCACGGTGAACTCGGTCTTGCGGTGATTCGCGAGAGCGGGGTCCTGTCTGAAGTCGTTCCCGCCGACCGGATTATGGTGGAAACCGCGGTCCGCCATCACAACAAGGCGCGGCTGCCGGATTTTGAAGACAAGCGGCAAAATTTGTTCTGCAGGCTTATCCGGGATGCGGACAAGCTCGATATCTTCCGGGTGATAAAAGAGAACCGGGACAGGGGGGTGGACCCGAAAATCGCCGAGCTGCCCTGGGCAAGTGATGTCTCCGACAGAGTGCTCGCCGATGTCACCGGCCGGCAGGTCGTTTTTGAGCGCCACGTGGAAAGCCGGATTGACTGGATTTTTTTCCGGATCGGCTGGTTTTTCGATGTCAACTTTGCTGTAACCCTCAGCAAGATGACCGACCGCGGCTATTACGCCATGCTGTGCGCCATGCTCCCTGATACGGATCGCGTAAAACAGGGAATTGCCGCAGTGGATGCCTATATTGAAGAGCGGCTGCGGGACCGGTCCAAGGACTGCCCCGCGGGATTGAATTGATATATTACATGGTGTAAACTGCAGTGAATTTATTCGGTTCCCCAGGCAATCGGGAGAGGACTTTCCTTGCGGGCCCAAGTCGGATCAACAATGTAATGAAAGGCAATTGAAATGAAAGATCGCCTGCTCGCATCGGCCTCGGCCCTGAGACCGCCCCGCCAATCGGCCGTCGAGGCGTTTTCCCGGAAACGCGATCAGCTGGCCGCAATGGCAAACCGGCAGATGGCCCAACGGCCTGATCTGGAAAAGATGATCGGAGAGGACAACCGGCAGATGGCCGAGGACAACAACCGGAATTTTGCCCGGTTCATGGAGGCCCTGTTCACCGATTTCACCCCCGGGGTGCTGGTAGAGACCGTGATATGGGTGTTTCTGGCCTACCGCTCCCACGGCTTTCAAACTACTTACTGGCCGGCCAATCTGAACGTGTGGACGGATCTGCTGGAAAAAGAGCTGCCCGAAGAGGCATTCAATGATATTTATCCGTTTTATAACTGGCTGATCATCAACATACCGGCTTTTGTGAAACTGACCGATGAGGGTGTGTCCGGCCCGGACGAAACAACCTTTTGAGGAACGGGGAGAAAGATGACGGTACCGTCAGAAATATCCGAAAATATATACCGGTTGTATCTGGACGCGCTTCTTGAGGGAGACCGGGCCGGGTGCGGCCGCATTGTCGAGGATCTCCTGGCACAGGGGATTGGGATAAAAAGTCTTTATACGGATCTGTTCCAGCGCAGTCTATACAAGGTCGGGGATTTATGGGAGTCCAACCGGATATCCGTGGCCACAGAACACCTGGCCACCGCCATCACGGAAGGCATGATGGGACTGGTTTATCCCCGCCTGTTTAAAAGGGAACGGACGAAACAGGACCGGAAGGTCGTAATTTCGTGCACCCCCAATGAACTGCACCAGGTGGGAAGCAAAATGGTGGCGGACATGTTTGAATTATACGGCTGGGACAGCCGTTTCCTGGGGGCCGACACCCCGGGGGCGGACATACTCGCGTATGTCCGGGAGACAGCGCCGGACCTGGTCGGGCTCTCGCTGAGTGTCTATTTCAATCTGCCGTTTCTGAAAACTGTCATCGAGGGGATCCGGTCGGCGTTTACCGATATCGACATTTTTCTCGGGGGACAGGCATTCCGCTGGGGCGGGATCGAGGCAATCAAATCGTATCACGGCATCGTGTATATCCCCACCCTGGATGAATTGGAAAAGCGGCTCAAAGAGAGGTGACACTATGGTAGAGAGAGATGACTCCATGGCGGAGGGTCTCACAGTTTACGAGGCAGCCTTGGATTTCCTGAAAGAACGCGCTGCCGATCTTTTTTTCGTTATTTCCGGGACAGGACGGATCGAGGCGGCAAACCGGTACGCCCGTGATTTCACCGGTAGAAATCCGGTCGGTGAAAATTTCCGCGATATCATCGTTGATTTTAGAGATGAATTTGACCTTGAGGCCTGCCAAAAGGCATCTTCCGGCGAGAAAATGATCAACGTGGGCAATTCGGACGGTTTTCCCCAGACCTTTTACTTTACGTTCCGGCAGATGGCGGATCGCACGCTGGCGTTCGGGCGGCTGGATACCGGGGAGATCGAGAAATTCCGCCGGGACCTGGTGCGCACCAATCAGGAACTGAACAACCTCACCCGGGAACTTCACCGGAAGACCGCCCAGCTGCAGGATGCGCTGGATCACGTGAAGCGCCTGCAGGGGATCATCCCCATATGCATGCACTGCCACAGCATACGGAACGACCGGCAGATCTGGGAAAAGCTCGAGGCCTATCTTTCCGAGCACAGCGAGGCGGAGCTGAGCCACAGCATCTGTCCGGCGTGTGCGGAAAAATACTATCCCGGTTACGATATATATGATAAGTAGTATACTTTTCAGCACCCGTGATATCGTGACATCCATTGCCTCGGCGATCGAAGAGCAATCCGCTGCCACCAGTGAGATATCGAGCAATGTGGAGCAGCTCTCTTCCGGTATACAGACGGTAAACGAAAATATGGCCGAAAGTTCCCAGGTAACACAGGACATATCACAGGACATCACCGGGGTGAGCAGCGCTTCTACAGAAATATCCGACAGCAGCAGCCGGGTAAGGGAAAACTCTGTTCAGCTCAAGGAGATGGCCGCGCAGCTGAATGCCGTCGTGGAGACGTTCAGAACGGAGTAGCTGTACAAGGCCCCTGTTCGAAATGAGGCACCGGTATATAGCCGGCCGGTTAACCGGATTCAAACTTGTTTTGCCGGAGCCGGTGGTGTATGAACGGAGATCATACATATCCGAAATTCGTTCTTTCTGAAGGAGAATAAAATGAAAAAAGTTTTGATTTGCTCGTGTTTACTGGTATTTCTACTGACAGCGGGCAAGGCGTCCGCCAGGGACTACATCCGGATTGTGGGCTCTTCCACGGTGTATCCGTTTGCGGTCGCAGTTGTGGACAAATTCCTTAAAAAGACAGATTTTCCCCCGCCGGAAATTGTGGCCACCGGCTCAGGCGGCGGTCACAAACTGTTCGGCGCGGGTATCGGGCCGGAATACCCGGATATCACCAATTCGTCAAGGCGGATCAAAAAATCGGAACTTGAAAGATGCAGTAAAAACGGCATTCACGTGGTTGAAATTAAAATCGGTTATGACGGCATTGTAGTGGCCAATTCCAGGGAAGCCGATGTAATGAAACTGACGCAAAAGGATCTGTTTCTGGCTTTGGCTGCCCGGGTGCCCGACCCGGCGGGGTTGGACACCTTGATTGACAATCCCTACAGGACCTGGAAAGAGGTGAACGCCAACCTGAGTGCGGTCCCCATTGAGGTTCTAGGGCCGCCGCCTACATCCGGGACAAGAGATGTTTTTGCAGAGCTCGTCATGGAAAGGGGAGCGGATGCATTTGATTTTATTCGGGCCGTTAAAAGGAAGGATAAAAGCAAGTACGAGAGGATCTGCCACAGCATCCGTGAGGACGGGGTATACATTGAAGCCGGTGAAAATGACAATCTGATCGTCCAGATGTTAGAGGCAAAACCGTCGGCACTGGGGATCTTCGGTTTCAGTTTTCTTGACCAGAACACAGATAAAATACAGGGAGCCTGTATTGACGGTGTGGCGCCTACGTTTGATAATATCGCCGATCAGCGGTATCCGGTTTCCCGGCCGCTCTTTTTTTATGTGAAAAAGGAACATGTGGGGAAAATACCGGGAATAAGGGAATATATTGCCGAGTTTGCCAGCGGGGACGCCCTGAGCAGCAGCGGATATCTGGCTGAAAAGGGGCTCATCCCCATGCCGAAAGCGGAAAGAATGAAATATGCAGGAGCGGCACTCAATCTCACGACTCTGGAAATACCCGATTTATAATCGCCAGCCCGCCGGCGTATCATTTGATGCCGCTGAGCCGGAACGGACTGCCGTGAATATGAAAAAGTGCACAATACTGCTGCTTTTTTTGTTGATAGGTGTTTTGACAGGTTGCAGCCAGTCTGCACAGGAGCGGGAGGGTCTGCTCAAAGTCGGGATGGTGCTGGACACCGGCGGTGAGAAGGATCACGGCTATAACGAGTACAGCCTGCTGGGGGCCCGGAAAGCGGCGGAAGCCGCGGGTATCGCCTTTGACTATGTCGTGTCGGAAACAAAAGACGAATACCGGTCCAATATCGAAAAGGTAATCCAGGGAGGTGCCGACCTGGTGTTTACCGTGGGGTTTACCTTGGCCGACGCCACTGCCTGGGCGGCAAGTCAGCACCCGGAGCGCCATTTTGCCATCATGGATTATGCCTATCATCCGGGCAGGGGTTGCCCCGGTGATGTGGCCAGCTGCTATACAGAAACGGGGGGGCTTGACAACGTCACCAGCCTCGTCTTTGCCGAGGATCAGCCGGCATATCTGGCCGGCGTTCTGGCTGCCTGCATGTCCCACACCGGTATCATCGGCACGGTGGGCGGTGAAAAAATTCCCCCGGTTACAAAGCTGGCAAAGGGATTTGAAAAGGGAG
>CAYZHB010000007.1:16691-23702 GCA_964478245.1 uncultured Desulfobacterales bacterium
GCACGCGCCACCAAACCGGAGATTGTTACATATAAAAGATACATCCCCGATTTCAACGATCCGGCTGCCGGCTATCAGGCGGCCATGGAATTTATTTCAAAAGGGGTGGATGTCCTGTTTTGTGCCGCCGGCAAGACCGGGCTGGGCGGATTGAGGGCCGCCAAAGAGGCGGGTGTGAAGGCCGTGGGGGTGGATGTGGACCAGTATTTCACCTTTCCTGAGGCAAGGAGTGTGCTGATCACCAGTGTGATGAAGAATGTCGATGTGGCGGCAGGGGTCGTCGTGGACAAGTTCGCCTCCGGTATCCTGAAAACAGGCATTTTTTCCTTTGATCTGAAAAGCGATGCTGTCGGCCTGGCCCCCTATCACGAATGGGAAAACAGAATTCCCCAGGAATGCAAGGACCTGGTCGCCCAGGCCAACCGGAAAATCGTTATGGAGCCGGAGACCGTCAGAGGAGAGAATCCGTAAACACCTTATAAAACGCATCTCTTCCCCTAATATTCTCCTAACACCAATACGATACATACAACTGATAATTTTAGGGATGTCGACAGAATACAGTTACCGGGTTAACAAGATCTTGCTTCATCCTTCAGGAATGGTCCGGCATGGAAAAAAACACGGTCAAAAATATCCGCTTCCGCTATGTGATCGGTTTGAGCGCTATCGCACTGCTGATCACCGCATCCTTTATCACCATGCAGAAAGTGGTGGCAGAGCAGCGGGATTTTTCCACCATTGTCAACCTGGCCGGTCATCAGGCCGGATTGTCAAACCGTATCGCCTATTTCGCCAGCCTGATGGTGACAACAGACAATGAGTCCGAGTTTGATATGGCAAAAGCCCAGGTGGGACGGACCATCAATAAAATGAAACGGGCGCATGAAATCCTGATGTACGGCGATCCGGAAGAAGGGATCCCCAGAATCACAAATGAAAATCTTCAGACCATATACAATGACCCCATGGTGGGACTCGATCGGGCCCTGAAACGGTTTCTCCGACGTGCCGGCACCGTCTACAACAGCGACATGGCATCGCTGCATACGGGATCGGCGGCGTATCTTTTTCTGACCACCTACGGTCCCCATGTTCTCGAGCCCATGTTTGATGCAGCGGTGGATGAATACCAGAAAATAGGTAAAAAGGCGATTGTAAGGATTGAACGGTTCGAGATCGGCATCTGGCTGGCCACCATTGTGACACTGCTGCTCGAAGTCTGCCTGATTTTTTATCCGCTCGAGCGGAACATCCGCCATACGCTGAAGTCTTTACAAAACTACATTCATACCCTCACCAGTACCCGGAAGCGCCTGCTGGCCGCTCAAAAGCTCGCATCGGTAGGAGACTGGGAGCTCCAGGTTCAAAACGGCCGGCTCTCCTCCTCGGATCGGCTTACCTGGTCGGATCAGGTGTACGAGATCTGCGGGGTTTCCCCTGGCACATTTGACGTTTCCCTGGAGAATTCACTGGAACTGATTCATCCCGAAGACCGGCCAAAGGTCCGCTCACTGCTTTTGAAATGTATGGCCGAAAAAGCTACAGCCCACATGGAGTTCCGCATCTGCCGCCCGGATGGAACCGAACGGCTGGTCTATCAGCAGGCGGAGATGAGACAGCCCGGCACCAGCAATGGAGAGGAACCGGTTCTCTCGGGCATCATACAGGATATCAGCGAGTGGAAGCGGGCAGAGGAAGAGAAACAAAGAGCCCATCAGCTGGCGCTGGATCGGGAAAAACACGCACTGATAGGACAGATTGCCGGAAAAATGGCCCATGATTTTAACAATGTGCTGGGCGCCATTATGGGCAATACCGAGCTTGGCCTGCTGGACTGCAAAGATGAGAAAATCGCGAAAATCCTCAAACTGATTTTTGAACAATCCATACGGGGGAAAAATCTTACGAAAAATCTGGTCGCATTCGCCAGAGACCAGGAGCCCAAGCAGGACTTTTTCAGAGTGAATGAAAAAATCGACCTGGTGCTGAATCTGCTTAAAAAAGATCTGGGGGTAATCACGGTCGAGCGGGAGTATCAGGCAACGGGCCCCGAGCTGCTTGCAGATCCCGGCATGATCGAGCATGCGCTTCTCAATCTTTTGCAGAACTCAATCCACGCAACCAGCATGGCGGAAAATCCCAAGATCATCATCCGGACCTTTCACAATGATCTGAACATTTTTATCGAGATCGAGGACAATGGGTGCGGAATCCCGGATGAATATATCGAGAGAATATACGAACCGGCATTTACACTCAAGGGCAGCAGGGATATAAAGGGGGCGTACAAATCCGATATCAAGGGCACCGGTTACGGCATGTCAAACGTGAAAAAGTATGTGGAGCAGCACAAGGGACTCATTTCAATCGATTCCGAGGTGGGGACCGGTACGAAAATCACCATCAGTCTCCCTGTTATCAGAAAAGAGCTGTCGCAGGAGGAAAAGTCGGAAATTCAAAACCAGATCACCCATTTTGAAAAATCCATTCTTCTTGTGGAAGATGAAATGGCAATCTCGGATGTACAGTACAGGATACTGACACAGCCGCCCTGCAGCCACAAGGTGGATATTGCACCGGACGGCCGGATTGCCGTCGACCTGCTTGAAAGGAACGAATATGATTTTGTGAGCCTGGATTACGTTCTTCCCGGTAAGATTAACGGGATCGATATATACCATCATATCCGGGAAAGGGACAAAACTCTGCCGATCCTTTTTATTTCCGGCAATCTGGAATTTCTGGAATCGATCACGGAGTTGAAGCGGGGCGATTTTTATATTGATCATCTGTCCAAACCCTGTTCCAATCAGGATTATATTCACAGTATCAACAATCTTTTAACCTGTGTCGAACACGGGTTAGAGACTGAGATGTTAATTTCCCCTGTGTCAGGATAACCAACCTCGATACAGCCATCAATACAGGTGGAACACACATCTTGGGTCAAGATTTTTTGTCCGATTTTCATAACCATTCAAAACTCGCCTTCTGCTATGCCCCCTTATTAATTGTACAAGTGAACACCGAACAGTCTTTTTCCCATTCAAATCAAAAGATAACACCGGTCTAATCAGGTCTGAACAAACAGATGATTATATGTCTGTCATCCAATAGGTGAAAAGTTGATCCATAACCAATGGCAACAAAATACTAATAAAAGGAGGAAAACAGATGCAGTTCAGGACATGCATGAATCAGGCAAAACTGTTTGTTGTAGGCTTACTGGCGGTCCTTTTTTTCGCGACCGGTGCCATGGCCGAAGAGACCATCAGTGAATTCCGCATCGGTGTACTGGGGGGTGAAAACGCCTCGGACCGGCTGCGGTCCAATGACTGTGTGCGGGCGAAAATTGAAGCGCTTCTGGGAGTTCCCACCAAAATTTATGCCCCGGCCGACTACAACGGGGTGATCGAAGGCCTTCTGGGCGGAAACCTGGACATGGCCTGGCTGGGTGCCTCGGGGTATGCCAAGGTATTTCTGACCGACCCGGATGCTGTGGAACCCGTGCTCACCAAAATCAACAAAGACGGATCATTTGGATATCACTCCATAGGGTTCGCCCGGGTGGATTCAGGTATCAAAAACCTGGATGACATGAAAGGCAAAGTGTTCGGATTCGGTGATCCCAATTCCACTTCCGGATACCTCATTCCCTCAATCGAAATCCCCCAGGCCGGGTATTCCATGAAACCCGGTGAATACTTCAAGGATGTGGTATTTGTGGGAGGCCACGAGCAGACCATTGTGGCGGTATTCAACGGGGATATTGACGGCGGTGTCACCTGGGCCTGCGGCCTTGGCGACTGGGTGGACGGCTACAACAGCGGTGCGTTGCGAAAAGCGGCCGATGCCGGCCTGGTGGACATGACCCAGATCCAGGAAATCTGGCGGTCCAAACTGATTCCCGAAGGGCCCATTGTCCTGCGCAAGGACCTGCCGGAAAAAGTGAAACTCAAAGTCACCGGTCTGCTGGCCAGCATGCCCTCCATGGATCCGGAATGTGCTTACGGATTCATGGCCGGTGAAATCAAGGCCATCGCTCCTATCAATCATTCCGACTACCTGAGCATCATCGCGGCCAGAAAAGCCAAGTCCAACTAATAAATACGGTTGTCAACACTGGTGGCTGATGGGTTCATCAGCCACCCCATTTTTTATCCCGAAAAGACAAGCACCAAAGGATTCCGGCATGTCTCTGCACGTTATCCAGACGGAAATCATGGCCATGGAAAAACGGCGCCGCCTCTATTCCATGGCAGGTATTGTTCTTGTTGCAGCGGGCCTTATCTCAGGATACGGCCTGGCAAACGACTTGAATTCCGGCGGATTTCTTTCCGGCCTGAAGCAGTTTTTCGACTATCCGTCCGAGATTGTCAAAGAAGCCCGGGCTGCCGGATTTTCATTTTTTCTGGTCATGGGCCGGTTTGTGCCGGCCCTGGTGGAAACCTTGAACATTGCCGGGGCCGCCTCCATCATGGGCGGTGCTTTGGCCGTGGTGCTGGCATTTCTGGGATCCGCCAACCTGGGAGTCAAACCCCCGGTGGTGGTTACCATTGTCCGGCGGATCATGGATATCATGCGGGCGTTTCCGGAACTGATCCTCGCCCTGTTTCTGATTTTTATCCTGGGGTCCAGCCCGGTGCCGGCCATGATCGCGGTGGCGTTTCACACGGCCGGGGCCTTGGGAAAACTGTTCTCAGAGGTGAATGAAAATGCCGATGCAGATCCGGTGGAAGGCCTGGCATCCTGCGGTGCCACCTGGCTGCAGCGCATGCGGTACGGGGTCCTCCCCCAGGTATTGCCCAACTATTTGAGCTATTTTATGCTGCGGTTTGAAATCAATGTGCGGGCATCGGCTATTTTGGGGTTTGTGGGGGCCGGGGGCATCGGCATGGAACTGCGGCGCACCATCGGCTGGGGCAAAGGCGCCGGCGATGAGACCGCAGCCCTGTTCATGCTGCTGATTCTGTCCATTTTTGTTATCGACCAGTTGTCCTCTTTTATCCGCCGGCGCCTGGTGACCGGCAGGGATTCAGAATAGAAAGGAACCCCCATGGCATCATCCACCCTGGCCATAGAGCCGCCGGCCCCGGTCACCGGATCTTTGACCGTGTTTTCCAGAATCCGCCGTAACAGCCTGATGGTCATGGCAGGGACCGGGTTGACAGTTTTGTATTTGCTGTACACCTTCCTCTCTTTTGATGTCTGGGGCCTGCTCAGCAGCTCCCAGCCCCAGCGGGCGGTTCTGCTGGCCACCGATGCCGTGGCCCACAAGGTCCATGTCACCAAAAACATCAGAGGTGCCGGCGGTCTTTCCATTGCAGTGGAAGGGGAGCGCACCGCCACCCATGAAACCCCGCCCGGATGGGTGACAGTGTCCGATGACCTGACCCAGGTGGATCTGGCCCAGGGGTACCGGGTGGATATTTACGATACCCATGCGACATTTCAGGTGCCGGACATAGGCCCGGTCCGTATCCGGATAACGGATGCGGGCATAGAAACAACGATGCCCCAAGGTGTGGATGCGCCGGATTGGCTTCGGGCCACGCCCGCCAAATTCGACGCCCGGCCCACCCTCGGGCGGCGGGTCCAGGTGTCCAAAGCACGGATCGAGGTGCATCGGTATTTTATGGGCTGGGAGAACTTTTTCTTTCCTTTCCGTTCGGAACTTGCCGGGTGTTCCCCGGGAGAGTTGTTTTCGCTGGCACTTTCAGACCAGCGGATCGATCCTGACATGCCCAACTGGCGCCTGATGGCCACCACCTTCTGGAACAATCCGGGCTGGCAGCACAAACGGGTGTTTAAGGCCCTGCTGGAAACCTTTCTGATGGCGGTGCTGGGCACTATCACCGCAGCCCTGGTGGGACTGCCCCTGGCCGTGCTGGCAGCAGCCAACTTCACGCCAGCTCAGGCCCTGCGATTTGCCGTCCGCCGGCTGTTCGACTTTTTACGGGGCATTGACATGCTCATCTGGTCTCTGATTTTTATCCGGGCTTTTGGCCTGGGACCCCTGACCGGTGCCCTGGCCATTGCCTTTACCGACACCGGATCTTTGGGCAAGCTGTTTTCCGAGGCCCTGGAAGGGGTGAACAAAAAACAGATGGAAGGGGTCCATGCCACCGGGGCCAACCGCTTGCAGTTTTACCGGTTCGGTGTCATTCCCCAGATCATGCCGGTGTTTGTTTCCCAGACCCTGTACTACCTGGAAGCCAATGTCCGGTCCGCCACCATTATCGGTGCCCTGGGTGCCGGCGGCATCGGCCTGATGCTGGTGGAAGCCATGAACACCCAGCGCCACTGGGAAAATGTATCTTATCTCATCCTGCTGACCATTTCCCTGGTCATGGTCATGGACACGGTTTCCGCCAAATTGCGCAGCCGCCTGATCCACGGCCGGTCCGGATTATGATCATTGCAGGTGGTTTTTTTTCATCAAAACCACAAAACCCATTGAGGATACCATGAAAATAGCAGAACTGACCAAGACATTCGGCAAAATAACCGCCGTGGATGCTGTTTCCTTTTCCATTGACCAGCCCCAGATGGTGGGCGTGATCGGACCCTCCGGGGCCGGCAAATCCACCATGCTTTGCATGATTAACCGGCTCACCGATGCCACCCAAGGATCCATCCGGATAAATGACCGGGAAATACTGGCGCTTACCGGCCGAGAAAAACGGCGGTGGCAAAGGGACTGCGCCATGATTTTCCAGCAGTTCAACCTGGTGCCCCGGCTGAACGTGGTGACCAATGTGTTGATGGGCCGGCTGAACGGCCACAGCACCATAAAGAGCCTGTTCTGCGTCTTTGGCCGGCACATGGTGGAGGAAGCCCTGGCCGCCCTGGACCGGCTGGGAATTGCGGACCAGGCCCTGCAGCGGGCTGAGACCCTGTCCGGGGGCCAGCAGCAGCGGGTGGCCATTGCCAGGGGCCTGGCCATGTCGCCCAAGATCATGCTGTTTGATGAACCCACCTCGGCCCTGACCCCATTCACCATCACAA
>CAYZHB010000007.1:23712-40471 GCA_964478245.1 uncultured Desulfobacterales bacterium
CAGCGGGTGGCCATTGCCCGGGCCCTGATGCAGACACCCAAAATTGTGCTGGCGGATGAGCCCATCGCCTCTCTGGATCCGTTGAGTGCGGAAAAGGTGATGACCTCCCTGCGGGAGATCCGGGACCGGGACAATCTGACCGTGATCTGCAACCTGCACACCCTGGATACGGCAAGAACCTATTGCGACCGGGTGATCGGCATGCTCCAGGGCCGCATCGTGTTTGATGATTCTCCCGCAAGGCTCACCCCGTCATTGGTGCGTGATATTTACGGAGCAAATGAGGAACTGAATGAATCAATGACCTCCACCAGCATTCCCGGGACTGTTTTCACCCCTGAACCGGTTCGGATCAGAAAGCCCGCCATGGCATAGATGTCCTTTATATGCCGGGGGATAGACACAGGATCGTGTGGATTCAGTATTTTTGAATAAAGGTGTTGATGTCGTAGAAGTCATCAAAAGCTTTTTCCAGTTTTTCGCGGGGCCAGTCCCAGTACCGGATTTCCTGTAACCGGTTGATGATATCTGTTGAGAAGCGTTTTTTTACCGGTCGGGCTGGTATACCGACGGCAATTTCATAAGGACCGACCGGTTGTGTCCGGGTAACGATGGCGCCTGCTGCTATGACGGCGCCGTTTTCAATTGTGGCCCCGGGCATGACCATAGCCCCATGTCCGAGCCATACATCATGCCCAATGATGACTTTTTGTTCCCGGCGGCGGTTGAAAAGGGTTTCGTCATCCGCAGGGTTGAACCCGTATTGTTTCCGCCGGTAGGTCGCATGGTGCTGGGTGACACGTTCAACCGGATGATTGCCCGGATTGATCACACAATGTGAGGCAATGGAGACAAAATTACCGATGACGCAATAGTTTGCTGTTACAGAGGTTGACATGTATGAGTAATCACCCATTTCAACTTCGTTCAGCTGACAGTTGTCCTGGATTTCGGTATATTCGCCGAGCCTGGAATGGATCACATAGGCGGTTTCATGGATCAGTGGTTCCAAAGTAAGTTTTGTTTCAGAAGGTTCGCTGTCATCAGGCAATTGGTGTACTGGCTGCATTGATCTCTCCGAGTTCTTTTTGAATCTGTTCCAGTTCTTCTTTTGATGCCTTGATCCGGTTAAAATACCGGCTTCGGAGTTCCATCATTAAAAGACCCGTATATTCAGGAAGAAGGATTTCAAGGATTTCTTTTACCGGAATATTTCCCAGTCCCACAGGCATATGGGAATCCCCCCGTCCAAAAGGAAGCTGATGGGTCTGTTGCTTTTCGTAATGATGAACAGCACCGCCGAAATTATCGTGGATATGGGTGTGGGAGATAAGAGACTTGATAAATGATACCGAAGAGAGGATATCATATCCGTAATATTGCGAGGTCATATGAAGATGTCCGATATCCAGGTTGATCCTGATATTGTCCCGGTTGATCCGGTTTACCTGTTTTTTCAGTTCTTCAATGGATTCCGCATACGTATAAGGACTCTGGCTGATATAGGGCCGGGCGTTCTCCATTGCAATGGTGATGTCCGGATATTGCCGGGCGACACTTTCCAGAAGAACCGCTTCCCTGTCCATGAGAAATTCTTTTTCTTTGGCAGAAAGAGAGCGCAGGGGAAAAATGTTGAACGCTTCTTCCGGGATGAAGCGGCCGGGATGATAAACCAGAATCTTTGCCCCGATACGGCGGGTGAATTCAAGGGATGCCAGGAACACATCCGAATGAAGCTCGGGCTGTTTTTTATCCATCAGGTTCAACGGGTTCGGTGCGTGGACGGAATAGCTGAATTCATATTCTTTTAAAAGGGACAGAATTGTTGCCATACGGGGTTCTGAAAGTTTTCCGTTCAGGATGGCATCCAACCCGTGTACAGGCAGCTCCACCGCCTTGATCCCCACTTTTTTGATCTTTTCCAAGTCCTGTTTGAATGATTCCATACAGCCGTCAACGCGGACTTCATCAATTTTGGTACCGATGGTATTCATATGGTTTTTCCCTTGCTGCCTTGTCGATCCGGTATACCGTTCTCCCTTTTACCAGGGTTTTCGTGATATGCGCCCATTTGTGATCCCGGTTGACCAGAATGATGTCGGCATCCGCCCCCGGCACTAGAAATCCGGGTTTTGACCCTGAATTAAGAAAAGACCCCGGGCCGGATGTTACTTTTTTCAAAGCATTTTCAAGGCTGAAGGCGTGGCCGGTTGCAATAAAAGGTGCCTGGAAAAGAGATTCCGGGTAATAATCTGAAACAAGACCTGTGCAGACGCTGTTTTTCAGTGCTTCGGAGGCCTTGAGATTTGCGTTGGTGGATGAATTCCGGATCAGATTGGGAGCCCCCATGAAGACCTCCATATGCAAACGCTTTGCCTGTCTTGCTGCTTCCATGGTAACGGGAAACTCGCAGGCATCCACGCCCATATTCTTGAGTAACCGGACTTTGTCTTCGGTATCGTCATCATGGCTGAGCAACGGAATATTGCGGGCTTTGACGATTTCAGCCAGTTCTTTTACCATATCCCATGCTGCCTTGTTTTTCTCTTTTTTCTCCGTTGCCTTTTCAATGATCTCATCGTGAGAAAGGTCATATTCCTGCGAGTGAAATTTTATATAGGACGCCATGGACTTAAACTGTCCCTGTTCCGGTGTATGGTCCATGATCGAGACCATATCCACGAAACCGTCTTCGATTAAGTGTCTGATAACGTTGAAACTTATTTCTGATCCGACTTCGTAGCGGATGTGGGTGTTATGCGTTACAAGGGACTGGGGACTTGAGTTGAAGGCTTTGATTCTCCTTACGCATTTTTCCGCCTGGTCAGGGGATCTTAAACCCAGTTCGTTGTCCGCAAAGCTGATGGCATGATAAAAAGAAGTAATACCGCAGGAAACGAGCTGGCGGTCCAGATTTAAAATGGCAAAATCGATATCAAAGAAAACCCCTTTTCTTTTTTCAATACTTCGTTCAAGGCTGTCCGAATGAAGATCGACCAGCCCGGGCATGACAAGGTCCCTGTCTGCGGAAATTGTCCCTGCGCCTTTAATATTGACGGGACGATTATATACTTCTTTTACGATCCCGTCTTCAATCAGTATTGATCCCGCCTGGTACAGATTTTCTCCATCAAAAAGAGGACCGTTTGTAATCAGTATCCGGCCGGTCATTGGATTTTATGCCTCCATTTTCCGGTATTGTTTTTTGAACATATCTACGATATGTCCGCCGATTTTTTTCTGGTCATCCGTATTGTGAAAGACCCCGATGATTGTGCTTTTGTTATCAAGAGCCTCATGAATCAGTTCCAGTACGGTCTGCCGGTTTTTCGGGTCAAGGGAAGCTGTGGGTTCATCTAAAAGCATAACAGGGAACGGTGCTATAAAGCCTCTGGCCAAGTTGATCCGCTGTTGTTCTCCCCCTGAAAAAGTTGTGGCGGAAAGGTTCCAGAGATTTTCCGGAATTCTCAGTTTTGTTAAGAGTCGCTTGCCCTGTTTTACAGCTGTTTCTTCGTTGACACCCCGGTCCAGCAGAGGTTCAATAACGGTATCCAGTGCCGATACCCTGGGAACCACCCGTAAAAACTGGCTGACATATCCGATGGTATGCCGCCGGATGTCATAAATCTCTATGGGGGAAGCCTGTGCCATGTCCACATAACCGCCTTTGTGCTGTACAAGAATATGGCCGCTTCCAATCCGATATCCCCCATAGATCATTCTCAACAATGTGGACTTGCCTGAACCGGAAGGCCCGGTTAATATGGTGGATTCACCCTTGAAAAAATCCATGGAAAAATCATCAAGCACGGCAAGTCTTGTGCTGTGCTGGTGATGGAGAATGAAATCTTTGTTTACATTTTCAATTTTGAGTATGGGGTGCAAGTTGATTCCTTTCAGCCATTGTCAAGGCTTTAGTACAGAAGATACCAAAAGCTGCGTGTACGGCTTTCTCGGATCATCCAAAATCTGATCGCTCAGCCCGGATTCAACGATTTTTCCGTTTTTCATTACATAAAGGCGGTGGCTCAGCAGCCTTGCCACGGCAAGATCATGGGTGACAAGGATCACGGCAAGGTCCGAACGGTTGACAAGTTTTCGCAGGACATCAATAAGGCGGGCCTGCACCGATACATCCAGACCGGATGTAGGTTCATCCAACAGGATGATTCGGGGGTCCGTCACAAGATTTCCGGCAATCTGCAGGCGCTGCTGCATGCCGCCTGAAAAAGTAGAGGGAAGATCATCAATCCGGTCGGTATCAATTTCCACTTTTTCAAGCCATTCCAGGGCGATTTTCCTGATCCGCCCATAGTTCCTCATGCCGTTGGCCATTAATCGCTCCCCGATGTTTCCGCCGGCGCTGATGTTCATCCTCAACCCTTCTGTTGAATTCTGGGTGACAAACCCGGTTTCGGTGCGGGTGATTTTTCTTAAAAGCATCTCTTCACAAGTGCACAAGTCGATGAAACCATGCAGTGAATTGAAAAAGACAGAACCACAGGTGGCCTTGACTTTTCCGGCGATGCATTCTAAAAGGGTTGATTTGCCGGATCCGGATTCCCCGACAATACCGATGACTTCCCCTTTGGATAGTTCAAAGTTCACTTTATGACAGCCGATTGTCTTTCCGTAAAACTTGGAAAGATTCCGGACTTTTAAAAGTGGTGGATGGCTATCGGGCAAGATTCCTGTCATACAGCCATTCCTCTGTTTCCGGATTTGCTGCAAAATTCGGTATCTGAGCACACGAACATTCGGGTGCCTTGATCATCCGTGATGATTTCATCCAGAAACGAATTTTTTGATCCGCAAAGAGCACAGGCCCCATCCCATTTTTCGAGTTCAAACGGATAATCTTCAAAATCCAGGCTGACCACATCCGTGTATGGCGGAACGGCGTATATTCGTTTTTCACGCCCCGCCCCGAATATGTGTATTGCAGGTGAGTTATGGAGTTTGGGATTATCAAATTTGGGTATGGGAGAGGGGCTCATGATATATCGTTTGTTTACATTGCAGGGATAATCAAAGGCCGTGGCGATTCGACCGTGCTTGGCAATATCTTCATAAAGCTTGACGTACATGACTCCGTATTCACTGAAAGCATGCATTTTCATGGTTTCACGGCGTTTGGGTTCTATGAACTGCAACGGTTCCGGGATGGGTACCTGGTAGACCATGATCTGGTTTTTTTTTAATTTTGTCTCCGGGATTCGGTGACGGGTCTGGATAATGGTTGCCTGAGGGGTATTTTCCGTGATTTCCACGCCTGCGGTTTTTTTGAAAAAGTCTTTTATGCTTACGGCATTCACCGTATCATCCGATCCCTGGTCAATGACTTTCAGCCTGTCTTTTTTCCCGATAAGGGATGCTGTGAGTTGAATGCCGCCGGTGCCCCATCCGTAGGGCAGCGGCATCTCCCTGCCGCCGAAAGGAACCTGGAATCCCGGAATGGCAAGTGCTTTCAGAACAGAGCGGCGGATCATTTTTTTTGACTGTTCATCCAGATATGCAAAATTATACTTTTGATTCAACTTTTTCTTTTCCCTCTTTTAACCGGTCTTTTGACTGACTTCTGATAAAAACAAGCTCGGATTGGAAATCAACATAATGCGGCAGTTTGAGATGCTGGACAAAACCGCTGGATTCAACATTATCACTGTGAGAAAGAACAAATTCCTGGTCCTGTGCCGGAAATGTCGCTTTGCCGGTTTCTTTTGCGTTCTCCAGGGAACGATCCAGCAAAGACATGGACATGGCCTTTCTTTCATTTTGCCCGAATACAAGCCCGTAGCCGTTCTCAAAACCCGGAGACCGGTTTTCCGTCCCATTAAAGCGGTTAATCATGAAACATTCCGTGATTTTAATTTTACCCACGGTAATCTCAAACCCCAGTTCAGGCGGCGTATATTTGACTTCAACATACCCCACTCTCAGCTCACCCAGAAACGGATGCCGGTCCAGACCGAATCCGCGCTGAAGAGAATAGGCCGTCCCTAAAAGGAACCCTTCATCCCCTCTTGCAAGGTTCTGCAGCCGGGTGTCCCTTTCAGCAGGGATTTTCAACGGCTGCCGGGTCAGATCATTGACCGGCTGCCCGATGAGGTCGCTTTCATTTGCCGCCATCAGGGTTTGTTTTTCAAGTATATCGGTTACCCATGGAAGATGCCGGTATTCAGGGGCAAAGACCTCATTGTCGGAAATGTTCTTTTCCATTTCTTTGTCATGCTCGTTTTTACATTCGATCAGTCGGTGGGTGTAATCATAAGTCGGTCCCAGGATCTGACCGCCGGGGAGGTCTTTGAATGCCCCGGAGACACGACGGAGCACATCAATTTTTTCCGTATTGATGGGTTTGGAATTCCCGAACCGTTTAAGAGTCGTACGGAAAGCCCGTAAAAGAAAAATCGCTTCCACAAGATCTCCCTGGGATTGAATAATCGCTTTGGCAGCCGCCTTTGGATCATATAAAGCGCCTTCCGCCATTACCCTGTCCACGGCCAGGCCAAGCTGTTTTTCTACCTGGTCGGAACGGATTTCAGGTATCTCTTCAGGCCCTCTTCGTTTCTTTGCTACAAGCCTTCTGGAATTTTTTACGGCGATTTCACCGCCTTTTACTGCAACATACATTATAGAATCTCCAGATGGGATGTTCTCGGTATGGCTGTAAAAGCATCCTCCCAGACAAAAATCATATCGATACCAAAAGGGTATTCATGGACAAGCGCCGCTCTTTGATGCAGAAACGATTCTTTAATACCGTTGAGCCGGACAAAGGATTCTCTTTCAATTCCCGGACCGGTCAACCGCATCCCTCCCTTTGTATCGATTCCCCGGGTCTGGATGATCAGTGTTGTGGATTCATGGGGCGCATCTATCGTACCCGGGTTGAAGCTTGTGGGTCTGTTGAGGTTTTCCGGATCTGTAATCAGAGCGAAAAGGGCGTTTTTCGGGGAAAATGTGAAGGGTGCGCCGGTATGAAAGCGAATCCATTTGATATCTTCAGCATCTTTATCCAGGTCAAACCAGAACGGCGTTTCAAAATCGAGAAGCGTTAACAAAATGGCACCGGCAGCTTTGTGAAGAAAGCCGGGCGGATTCAGATCAATACTCAGACGGGTAAAGGCCCCCGGATTTGCCATGGCGATTAAAAGCGCCCGGAAAACCTCCTGGCTGTCAAATACTTCCGATTCAAGGCCCTTTTGCATAAAATTCTACTCCCCCCTTTTCATGGTAAAAAATTCAACAGTTGTGTCACAGACATCCTTCTGCCGATCTTTTATCTGTTTTTCATGAATGGTTTGAAGTTTTTCAATCACTTCTTTCTGAATCCGGTCATGGTAATCCGGATCCTGGAGCAGACCGTCCAGTTTTGCCGCAAGTTCCGCATGCCGTAAATCAGATCCCATTACCCATGCCGCCCCCATGAATTTTTTGTTTATTTCAATGATACATCTGGTAATGCTTATTTCGCCCAGGTTAAATCTGGACCGGCGGCCGTCGGCCCGTGCCTGGGCCATGATCATACCGGTCTCGGGTTCAACCACATAGGAAAATTGAATATTTTCGGGGATGGATTCGGCAGCCGATTCAATACTTCCGGCATCGGAAACCGCCAAAAGCTTCATCCATTCTTTCCGTTGTTTTTGTGAAAAGCATTGCTTGTCCATAAATCAATCTTTTTCCATTTTGTTTCATGCACTTTTATCTTTTGAAGATCGAAATTAGCAGCTTATGACCTGCAGATTAGGAAATGATTAGCCTGATACTAAGGGATGATTAAAAAAAATCCGGAACAGAGCCGGCTTTGGGCGCAGTCCAAAGCCCCCTGTTTCAGCACATATTACAAGCCATCTGTGGTGATGGCCCCTTACTTTAACAACGCCTCCTTTATGGCCCGCCCGATTTTTTTGATGGTATCCGCCTTTTTGGGGGACATCATTTCTTCCCGGCTGATGGGAAAGTAAAGATCAAAGGTGGTGCCGGTATCTTTTTCTGAGATGACATCGATGTAGCCGCTGTGATCCTGGACCGTTCCCCACACGACCGCCATTCCAAGGCCCGTCCCGCTCCATCCCATGACTTTTTTCGTAAAGAACGGTTCAAATATCCGCTTGAGATCGTCGGGATCGATGCCCGTTCCCCTGTCTTTGACGCGCAGAACCACTTAATCGCCGGTTGCCACCCGGTCATATCCTTTCAGGGGCGTATCGAGGTGGATGTTGCGGGTGCTGATGTGAATATTCCCGCCGGCCGGCTGGGCTTCTGCGGCATTGGAGACCAGGGTCAGCAGGATTTTTTCCTGCCAGAAGGCGATCCCGTCATTTGCTGTAAACTGTTTTGGTGTTGTCAGTGTTTTCAGCAAAGAGCGGTGTGTTGTCATAAGGCCTTGTTTTGTCAGGCGGTTTCGGGTATGGCAACTTTTTTGTTAAAACCGGGAAAAATGCCGGTTTTCTGGAAAAAAGCTTGAAAGAAGGATGGACGGTTTCGATGAAGATACTCGTGGTTGATGATAAAGCATCGGTCAGAAAGACCCTAATAAAGATTCTGACCTCCCTGGGGCTGGAGGATGTGGTGGAGGCGGAAGACGGCAGTGATGCCGGGTTTAAGTTGAAGGCCGAAATCAAGGGCGTGAAAAAGGACGATTTTGACCTGATTGTCTCGGACATGGAAATGCCCGGTATGTGGGGTCTGGACCTGTTGCGGCATGTGAGGGGCGCCGCGTCAGTTGGCGGACGAGAGCCGGAAAAAGGTATCCGCTGTTTTAACCGCATCAAGATAGATTTTCCGGATCTTTTCCTCTTCAACCGCGGTTTTTTTACAGTAGTGCTCCACCTGCATCCATAAGCCCCTTTCATAAAGCTTTATCAGTCTCAACAGCACCCTGAAATCACTGTCTTTTTTAAGGAGCGCTTTTTTCAGGCGGTCCGAAAAGGGCAGCTCGGTCAAAACCCGGTCCATTGCCATCCCCAGCATGGCGTCCACGTTGGAAAAAAGGCCCAGTGTAAAGAGCTCGTCTCCGGAGAAGTCAATGCCCGTCTCCGGTCCTGACAGTTCCGCCATGCGGGCCCGCAGTATTGCGGTTTTCACGAGTTCATCAGGCCGGCCGTGCGCGATATCCGAGGCGGCGATCATCATGATGAATTTTTTGATGCGGTCTTCCCCCAAAATCAGCACGGCATCCTTTATGGAGTCCACCTCGACCACTCGGCGGTAGTATGCGGAGTTGACAAGCCGGAGCAGTCTCAGGGACAATGCGACATCATTTTTAAGGTGTTTGGCGATCAGGTTGAAATCGGCGCCGGGCTTGCAGGCTTCCGCAAAGAGTTTGAACAGGTTGTGCTTTGCCACGGGTATGGATTTAAATGACATCATCTGCGGGGTTGAAAAGAAAAAGCCCTGGAAAAAATTGAATCCCAGTTTTTTCGCCTGGTCAAACTGTTCGTAGGTTTCCACCTTTTCCGCGAGCAGTTTGACATCGTAGTGGGTCATTAATTCACCGGCGGTCTTCTCGATATTGTCACTTTTCATCCGCTGGAAATCAAATTTGACAATGTTTGAAATGGGGATCAGGGCATCATGCCGGTTCTCCTCTGTGAAATCGTCCAGGGCAATTCTATAGCCGCTTTTTCTCAGGTTTTTTATGGAGGTAATGACGCCGTCAACCGGTTTGACATTTTCAAGGATTTCGATCACGACCTTTTCGCGGGGCAGAAACCGGGGAATATCATTTTCAATGAGGGTCTGGGGGAAATTGATAAACGCTCTCTTGCCGCCGGTGATGTTCGCCAGATCCGCAGAGAGCATGGAATCCGAAATCATTCGGTAAGTGGCCTTGTCTTCACCGATATCCACAAATACATTTTCAATGCCGTCTCTGAACAGCAGTTCATAAGCGACGGTTTTTTCGTCTCTGTTTAAAATCGGCTGTCTTGCAACAAATGTATCCATGATGACCGGTACCCAACGGGTTTTATCGGTTGTTTCAAAACCGGGGGCTATGCCCCCGGTTACAACCGTCAACGATTGAAACACTGACGTGTTTTTGTTTTGTATGCGAATGCATACATTCCAAGCCACCCGCTTTGCGGGGGGTCGTTGACTCAATAAGAGCCATGCATTATGTGAAAATCTGATCTGTTGAAAAATGTACCCGGAGAATCAAGGTCGGTCGGCAATGGGGGCTGATCATATCGTCCCCTGTCCGCAGGGGTATGTCACCTGGCATCTTTTCTGGATTTAAAAGTCAGATCCGCATATTATCGGCAGCTGGTTTCGTCTTTCGCTTGTCAATGCCCCTGTTTTACGTTTTTCCTGTGATCAACCCGCTCCTTGAGTTCTTTACCGCATTTAAAATACGGCATTTTTTTGGGCGGGACCGTCACTTTTTCACCGGTTTTGGGGTTCCGGCCGGTGTATCCCTCGTATTCCCTGACGGAAAAAGAACAGAATCCCCTTATTTCAACCCGTTCACCATTGACCAGAGCGGTTGTAAGTTCCGTAAAAAAGAGGTCGATAAGTTTTCCCGCCTCTTTTTTGTTTAAAAAGGTTTTATCTGTTATTTCTCTGATCAAATCCGCTTTTTTCAAAAGACACCCTCCTTTTTGGGTTAAACATCAAAACAGCAAAAAGGCCCTGCCGCCGGTCCAATTGAAACAAACTGCACCGTCTTTCCGGTCAGGGAAATTTTTATTACAAATCAGTTCATATCTTTTAACGACTTTGTTTGTCAAGAAAAGAGTTTGTGCCCATGCCGCCTTTAGGCGCACGAGCGCCAGTGCCGACCTGTTCGCGGGATTTAAAAAAAGCGATCTTTTTGTCGTTTTGGACCGGATTGTCTTGACAAGGAGAAAGCGGTTATTTTATGTTTACTCAAGTTGGGATTTCCGATTTGCGGGTGGTCGGTGACGCGGTTTGTATCAGAGGACTGTGACTTAAAATTTAAAAAGCAGGACGGAAAAATGGGGAAAAATATCGTAGAGAAAATCGATGATGCCGTAAAAATCGAGACCGTGCTCGTCAGCGTTTCGGACAAATCAGGACTTGACGCGTTTATTCCCGCCCTGGTGAAGCTCAATCCCGGTATTGACATTCTTTCCACCGGCGGTACCTACAGCCGTATTAAAGAGATTCTCGGGGGAGAGGCCGACAGGTGTCTCAGGCAGGTTTCCGAATACACGGGCCAGCCCGAGACCCAGGGCGGGCTCGTGAAAACCCTTGATTTCAAAATTTACCTGGGGCTTTTGACAGAGACTTACAATGACGCCCACCAGAAGGACCTGGAAAGAACCGATTCCAGGAAAATCGACATGGTGGTGGCCAATCTCTATCCGTTTGCGCAGACGATTGCCGCCGAAGATGTCACCTGTGAAACGGCGCGGGGCAACATCGACATCGGCGGCCCGACCATGATCAGGGCGGCGGCGAAGAACCACATCCGTGTGGCGCCGGTGGTGGACCCGTCTGCCTATCCGGCCATACTGGAAAAGCTTCAGGCCAATGCCGGGTGTCTTACCCTGGAAGACCGGTTCAGTCTGGCGGTCAGGGCGTTCGCGCATACGGCGGATTATGACAGAACCATAGCCGACTGGCTGTCGAAAAGAAAAATCGACGCGGTTTACGGCTGTTATCAGACAGGAGCATAGCCATGGATGATGATCTGAAAAAGATGTACAAGACGGTAATGGATGACCATTTTACGCCGCAGATGGAGATTGCTTTCGTGGACGGGGACAGACGCCAGACCCTTTTTTACGAGAAGGTCTCCTGGGCCATCGAGGGGGTCAACAAGGGATTGCGGTACGGGGAGAATCCCGGACAGGAGGCGGCGTTGTACCGCCTGGTGAACGGGAACCTGGTCCTGGGAGATGTGGAGACCATCAAGCCGGGGCGGCACCTCGTGTCCGACATCGAACTGCTCCAGTCGGGCAAGCATCCCGGCAAGACCAACCTGACGGATGCGGACAATGCCCTCAATATTCTGCGGTACTTTTCGTCACAGCCCTGTGCGGTTATCGTGAAACACAACAATCCCTGCGGTGTTTCAAAGGCGGAAACCATCGAGCAGGCGTACAAGCGGGCGTACATGGCGGACCGGGTCGCGGCGTTCGGCGGGTGTATCGCGCTGAACCGGCCGGTTGACCGGGCCGTGGCCGAGGCCATCGCCGGCCAGTACGCAGAGGTGGTGGTGGCGCCGGCGTTTGAAGCGGGAACTCTCGATATCCTCGGGCAGCGGAAGAACCTGCGGGTTATCCGCATCAACCGCATGGAGAATCTGGAAAGTTATATCGGCGAACGGGTAACCGAGTTCAAGTCGCTTATTGACGGCGGGATCGTGGCCCAGTGGTCCTTCGCCCCCACGGCCCTCAGCCGGGACGATCTCGAACTTGCCCGGACCGAGTACCAGGAACAGGCATACACCATTGCAAGGGCGCCCACGGATCAGGAATATGATGACATGCTGTTCGGCTGGCTTGTGGAATCGGGGATCACCTCCAACTCCGTGATATATGTGAAGGACGGGGTGACCGTGGGCATCGGCACCGGTGAACAGGACCGGGTGGGCGTGGCTGAAATAGCGGTGGACAAGGCCTACCGGAAACTCATGGACCGGTATGCCTTTGAGCGGTATGCCACCCCGTTCAATCTTCTGCAGGATGCGGACCGGATCGAGGAGATAAAGCAGGACGTCGGAAAAGAGAACGGCGGCCTCAAAGGTGCGGCAATGGTAAGTGATGCGTTCTTTCCTTTCAGGGACGGTGTCGACGTGGGGCTCTCACAGGGGGTCAAGGCGGTGATCCAGCCCGGCGGCTCACTGAACGATTACCAGTCCATAGAGGCCTGCAACGAAAAAAATGCCACCATGGTGTTCACCGGGCAGCGGAGCTTCAAACATTAAAGCCCGGCTGGGCAAACAACGACAGCTGATCCCGCCGGGCGTTTGCGTGCTGGATCGTCACCCCGACAAGATCGCCCGGCTTCAGCTTCAGCCCGCCTGAGGGGAGCTTCCATTCGAACATGAGGTCTTTGATGAGAACCATGTAAAACTCTTTGTGGGCTTCCAGCACGATGGCCTGAAAGGTTTCCCCCTTCAAGGTTTCAAGGTGCTTTAAAATCCAGTACTTCCGTCTTTTCGCCTGTATTTTGCCGGCATTGCCCACCGGCGGGGCCAGGAGCTGGAGGGTCTCTTCTATCGCCTCTCTGCCGGCGGCTTTCTCATAGCCGAGCACACTCCGGATCTGGCGCTGGGTCAAAAGGTCGTAATACCGCCTGATGGGGGAGGTGGCGGTCACATACGCGCTGACGCCGAGGCCGGCATGGTATTCCGGCTCCGGGGTTATGACGGCCCTGGAGAGTCTTTTGCGCTGCATGATGTTCAGGAAAACCGAGGTCTCGATGTCCCTGAAAAGCCGTTCATTGGGCTCGGCCTGGGACCTGAACACCGCCGGGGTGTCATTGACGCGCAAAAATTCGGCCATGAGGGAGTTGGCAAGGATCATGAACTCGGATATCAGCATGCGCGAAGGGTTTTCCCTGTCTATGCGCGTGATTTTTATCTCCTTGTCCGCTTCGATCCATATGTTCAGTTCAGGGAGTGTGATCTGTATGGCGCCGTTTTTAAGCCGCTTCTCCCTGAGGGCGGTGGCCATCTTGTACAGGGTGGTGATGGGCTCTTCCTTGCCGTTCAGAAGGTTGGCCTCGAAATAGGTCATCTGTTTCTGGACCCTGATGAGGCTGGGCACGATTTCCCATTCAAGGATTTCGAAAAAGCGGTTCATCCGGACGCGGGTGGTTATGCACGGCCGGGCTTCCCCCTGTTTCAGACTGCAGAGATCTTCAGAGAGCTGGGGCGGGATCATGGATATTTTCCGGTCGGGCATATAAATTGAACTGCCCCGGGTTTTCGCATCCTCGTCAATTCTGTCGCCCGCCTTTATATAACAGGCCACGTCCACAATATGGACGCAGAGGGTGTAGCCGTTTTCGTTCTTTTCGAGGCTCACGGCATCATCAAAATCCAGCGTGGACTGCCCGTCGATGGTAATAATGGAGAGACCGGTCATGTCTTCTCTTTTGGGGTCGTCCAGCAGTTCGTCCATGCGGGCGGTGAGGTTTTCGGCGTCTGTTTTGATCACCGCGGGAAAATCGGTTTCAATGCCAAGGAGGATAAGATCCGTATTTTCATCCTCATCCCATATGCCCGCCTTGACCAGTACCTGGAATATCTGGTCCGGGGATTTCAGGCCGCCTTTTTCCAGCATGGCCTTTGCTGTCTGGGATGTCCGGCTTTCCTTTTCAAGCAGGTAATACCACTTCAGGATGCGGATTACGTCGGGGTCCGCTTCTTCCAGGCCGTTTCCCCCGTTATGGGCCAGGAGTTTCCGGATCCATTCTCCCCCCTTTTCAATAAGCCGGTACCGTCGGTGCTCCGCTTCTATCTGCCGCTGCTTTTCCTCGAGCTGTTCAGGGGTGTACGGTTTCAGCCCTTCCTTTCCGAACTTGAAGTAGAGCCTGTCCCTGAAAAAAGCTCTCAGAACCGCGGCTTCATGATTGCAGGTGAGCGGGGGATCAAAACAGAAGTTGGCCATGGTGGGGACATCGATTTCCTCTTCCTCTTCATGGAGTACTTCCCAAAGCTCTTTGATGTCGATCTTTCCGGAAAGTTCCTGCCGGTTCCGGGTGATTTTCTTGAGCTGTTTTACAAGAAAATCTCTGCTTGATGAAATGTCCAGCTCTGTGTCGGAAATGTGAGACAATCTTTTTTCAGAAAAATTGATTTCCCTGTCGTTTTCGGTCAGCAGTCTGAAACGGCCTTTTTTTTCCTCCAGTATGACAGCGGCGATGATTTTCTGTTTTTCAATATATTCAACAATTTTCCCCTTTTTCATGTGGGAAATACTAACAGGAAGGCGTTTCAAAGTCAATTAACTAAAAATTTATTCCTGTAACCGGCTGTTTTTGCCAGTAAATAATCCGGACGGGGTTTTGCAATCCCTTGATATTTAAAATATTCTTGACTTTTTTTAATTGCCTCTTTACCCTAGAATGTTATATTCGTGGAAATGTATTCAAACTTGATACGGAAGTAACAAAACAAGATGACGCTGTTTGAACCGGTACGTTTCGGCAAGTATCTGCTGCTGGATAAGATTGCAACAGGCGGATGGGCCGAGCTGTATCAGGGAAAGCTCACGGGGGTGGAGGGGTTCGAGAAGCTGATCGCCATCAAGATGATACTGCCCCACCTGGCCCAGGAAAAAGAGCTTGTGGACAGTTTCATCTTTGAAGCCAAACTGGCGGCGCTGCTCAATCACAAAAACATCGTCCACATTTATGACTTCGGCAATATCGAGGGCAACTATTTCATTGCCATGCAGTATCTGTACGGCAAGGATTTGCGACGGGTCATCAACAAGTCCGAAGAGAGAGAGCGGGCCCTCGGTCTTGAGTACAGTCTTTATATCGTCTCCCTTATCTGCTCCGGGCTGGGATATGCCCACAGTCTGAAGGATCTCAAGGGGAACCCCCTCAACGTCATCCACCGGGACGTCACCCCCCAGAATATCCTGATCACGTATGACGGCGAAGTGAAGATCGTTGATTTCGGCATTGCAAAGGCGGCCGCCAGGAGCAGCCTGACCCAGATCGGCACCATCAAGGGGAAGGTCGCCTACATGTCGCCTGAACAGGCGGACGGTCAGCCCATTGACCGCCGTTCCGACGTGTTTTCAACCGGTATCCTGCTCTACGAACTGGTAACCGGCCGGCGAATGTTTACAGGCGACACCATGGAGATTCTATCCAAGGTGCGGGAATGCGTGTTTGAGCCGCCCGAAGCGGTAAGCGACCTGCCGGACCGGGTGTACAATGTCCTCCACAGGGCGCTGGAAAGGGACCCGGACGACCGGTATCAGTCCTGTGACGAGATGCTGGCCGACCTGGAAGCGTGCATGTACGAACTCTCCATGTGGCCGAGAGCCAGCGGTTTGAGCCATATCATGCGGTCCATTTTCAAAGAAGAGATTATCGCCGAGGAGGCGGTCATGCAGCGCGGGTCTGATACGGGTATTATCCTAAAGGACGACGGCGCGACGGGAATGGCCGGTCTGGAGGCGGAGACGATCCATATCGATTCGGCGGCATACGAAACCCCGGCACCGGATCCGCACAGCCGGGAGTATATCACGATCCATACGGACATGATTGAAACAACGGAAGAACCGCCGGACGAATCAGCGGATGCCGGTTTCGAAGCGGCTGAAAAAGACGCGGCAGCTGAAAAGACAGGGGAAGGGGGAGAATCCGCAGACCAGGGGGCGGAAGCGCCTGCGGCCGTAAAACTCACGATGATGTATGCCGGAATCGGGGCGGCCGCACTGGTTCTGATTTTAACGATTGCAGCGATGCTGCCCAGAAACGCGGATATGGCAGGGAAGCAGGATACGATCGTTCAGGGCCGGGCGGTTTCGCCGCCGGCCGGTAAAACGGGCAGTGCAGGGGAAAGCCCCGCAAAAAACGGAAACGACAGGGAGGAAACGGTCACGGCGGAAGAGGGGAGTACCGCAGCCGGCTATGAGGTGCCGGCCGACGGTTTTAAAGGAGAGAAGCGAGCCTCTGCCCGGGCGGTGACGGATGCCGGTACCGGGGAAACCCCGGACAGGGGAAACCCGGCGGATGTCAGCGGCACGGAATCGGCTGTGAAAGCCCTTGAAGAGGGACGATTCGAGGAGGCGGTCCGGCGCTTTGAAGCGGTCCT
>CAYZHB010000007.1:40481-52250 GCA_964478245.1 uncultured Desulfobacterales bacterium
ATGTTCTTTTCGGGCATCGCTGACGAAGCCGGACCGGCGCTTGAGGATCAGATCGCCGCCTATTATGCCAGGGCGCTGCAGGGGCTGGGCGCCCGGTTGATAAAGAGCGCGCCCGACCGGGCAAGAGCCCATTTTTTACAGGCCGCCCGGTACGACCCGGACAATGTCCGCATTCATTTCCAGCTCGGACTCCTGTATATCCGTTTGAAGGAGTACCGAAACGCCATAGCCCAGTATAAAAAGGTGGTGGATCTGGACGAAGAGTCGCCGGTGGCCTTTTTCAATCTGGGCTATGCGTACGCCCGGATAAAAGCGTATGAGAAGGCGGAGGAGATGTACGCCCGGACAGCGGCGCTCAAACCCGCCTACAGGGATGAGGCCTTTTTTAACATGGCCATCATGCAGTATCTCCAGCAGAAGAACCGTCTTGCCATCAACAATCTCAAAAAAGCGTTAACCGCCAATCCGGACAACAAAAAAGCCCGGCAGTATCTGGACAAACTGGAAAAGGAGATCAGGGAGAAAGAGGCATGAAAACAAAGGGGTCTCTTATAATGGCGGCGGCCGTCGTCTGCTTCTTTTCACTTGTTTTTTCCGCCGGGTGTATATCCGAATTCCAGAAAATCATTTCCGGGGAAAAGGCCGCGTCATCCGGTGAACAGGCGCCGTCTGCCCGGGACGGGGCACAAAAGAAGGCCGGGACCGGGGAAAAAGCTGAAAAGGGACGCACGGGAAAAGCTGAGACCATAACGGAAGCGGATATTGAGAGCGATGACGCCGGGGCCAGGGAGTACTTTTTTCACCGGATAAAGTGGCAGGGTGAGAGTTTGTCCATTATTGCAAAGTGGTACCTGGGAGATTTTGATAAATGGAAACTTTTATCGGAAATCAATCCCGGCCTTGATCCCCAGGCCCTCCAGGTGGGCGACCGGGTCCGGATACCGGCGGACGGTGTCAAGACATCCGTGATCATGCCCAAAGATTTTCTGGAGGCGTTTGTCAGAAGGGAGAATAAGGACGTGACCGGCGAAAAACAGAAGCGGACCGAACAAGAAGCAGACCGGTCTTCAAAAGAAAGCGGCATGGAAGAGCCGGAACTGTTTGGGCCCAAAGGGCTCAACGAGGAATGAAAACAAAGAGCTGGATAAATCTTCAGGCCATGTCAGACTACAATTATGAAGTTTACGGGAAAACGCATATCGGGAAACGGCGTGGCGTTAACCAGGACACGTTTCTTCTGGACCGGGAGATGGGTCTGTTTCTGGTGGCGGACGGGCTGGGCGGCCACCAGGCAGGTGATATTGCGAGTTTTCTCGCTGTGGAGGGGATTCACCGCAATTTTGAGATCAGTCTGGCGGACATGGACAACTTCATGCAGGATGAAGTGTACAACCAGGATCTTTCCCCCCTTGCCAATACCATGTACATCGCGCTGAAGAGAACCCACCAGCTGGTTCGCACCAAGGGCATTCACGCCCCCCAGTACAAGGGAATGGGCACGACCATGGCGGCGGTATGCCTGAGGAACAACAGCCTTGTTTCCGCCAATGTGGGGGACAGCCCGATTTTTCTGGTACAGGCCGGCCGGATTTTCCCGCTTTCCATGACCCACACGGTGGCGGGCGAACAGGCGGGCAACTCCGATATCAAGAGCCTGGATGTCAAGTATCTGGGCATGCTCACCCGGGCCATCGGGGTGGATAAAAAAGTGGAACCGTATATCTGTGAGATTCCGGTTCACAAGGGGGATACGGTTATCCTCTGCACGGACGGGCTTTCAAAAAAGGTTTCCAAAGACGAGATGGCTGAAATTGTGCAGAAATACGGCCCCAGAAAAGCGTGCTCGGTTTTCATAGAGCTTGCCAACGAGCGGGGCGGTGATGACAATATTACCGTTGTGGTATTGAAAATTGAAAAGGGAAAGGTTAAAAATTTTATAAAACGAATTATTTCGTCTTAAAACCGGTCGAAAACTGATGGGGTGTTTTCAAACCGGCGGCTGTTGACTTAAAAATGAGGCTTTTTCCCAGGGTCTCAAAAACGGGATGATGATCATGATTACCTTACTACTTATGTTTGAAGGCAAGATTCAGAAAAAAATAACGCTTAAAAAGGGGCAGGCAGTCAATATAGGGCGGAAGCCGACAAACGACATCATAATAGACAATGCGGCCGTATCCGGCAAACACGCGGAAATTCTCTATCTGGACAAGGGGGTGTTACTGACGGACCTCAACAGCAAAAACGGGACGTTTGTCAATCAGACACGTGTCAATGCCCACTGGCTGCAGAGAGGTGATGTGGTCACTATCTGCAAACACCAGATAGTAATTCCCAAGGACAGGAAGCAGAAAGCGCAACCGGTGAAGAAAAAACCGGATGCGGATGCCACAATGATACTCGATACCAAGGACTACAAGTCCCTGTTAAACAGGAACCCGGCCGGCAAAAACGGGGAAACGGCGCTTCAGGACAACCCGGTGGGGGTGCTCACCTATATTTCAGGGGGGAGCGGCCATATACTTCTCAACAAGAATATTGTCAAAATCGGGAGGGATACGGAAAGCGACGTGGTGATCAAGGGGATCACCATTGGAAAAACAGCCTTGACCATCACCAGAAGGCCGGACGGATACTACCTCAACTACATTAAGAGTTTTTCAAAACCAAGGGTGAACGAAAAAAAGATGAAAGGCTCGGTGAAGCTGAACCGGTTTGACCGGATAAGTCTGGGGGCCGCCGTTCTGGAGTTTGGATACAGGTAGTGCCGGCATTGACTGTACTATTTATATGGGGCGTAAATCGAGAAAAAACCGCAGAAAAGATATTCCCGTATTTGATCCTCAGACGGATTTTTACCGGATGTTCGGGGAGCGGGGTGAAGGACCGGATGACGGGGCCGACAGCGCTGCTGACCGGGAGGCACCGGATGAGGCGGCCGTTCCGGAGGAACCGCTGGGCGATTTTGGAAAACTGCTTGAATCCTCTCTGAAAGGGAAGAGTGCCGATGCAATCATGCGGGCGAAAAAGGAGCGGGGAGCGCCGCCTCCTGTTCCGCTGCGGAAAAGGCTCAAGCGCTACCCCCCGCCCGAAGCCACCCTTGATCTTCACGGATTTACCGCTGACAATGCCGGCGCAAGAGCGGAGACCTGGATCAGAACCGCTGCCAAAAAAGGGCTCTTCACGCTGCGGATTGTGGTGGGCAGGGGGGTGCACTCCGAATTCGGGGCGGTGCTGCCGGATGTGGCGGAGGACCTGCTTGTCCGGCTGAAAAAAGAAGCGGTGGTGCTGACCTTTGAGTGGGAGAAAAAGAAAAAGAAAAGCAGCGGCGCCGTGATCGTTTACCTCAAACAGTTCAGCGACTGATCTGATACTTTTGCACCGCCCGGTTGTGTTCCGCCATGGTTTTTGAAAACTTGTGGGTGGTGTCGTTTTTCGACACGAAAAACAGGTAGTCCGTATCAGCCGGGTAGAGAGCCGCCTTTAAAGCCATCTTCCCCGGACTGGCGATCGGGCCGGCCGGCAGACCGGCAGAGGTGTAGGTGTTGTAAGGTGTTTTGGTCTGCAGGTGCTTCCGGGTCAGGTTGCCGTCGAAATTGTCGATCCCGTAGATGACGGTGGGGTCGCTTTCAAGCCGCATCCCCCTGTCGAGCCGGTTGTGAAAAACCGACGAGATCAGCGCTCGCTCCGCTGCGGCCCCGGTTTCTTTTTCTATGATGGACGCGAGGGTAACGGTTTCGTGAACCGTAAACCCCATTGAAAGCGCCCGTTTTTCCCAGTCGGGAGTGAACACGGTTTTAAAGTGGTCCGTCATTTTTTTTATAATGGTTTTCCGGGAGGCGTTTTTCCGGAAAAAGTAGGTCTCCGGGAAGAGGTAGCCTTCCAGGGAGCCGGCTTCTATGCCGAGAGAGGCGGCAAAGGTTTTATCGCGGGCCAGGCGGACAAAATTTTCCTTTGCGCCGAAGCCCGCCACTTCAACAAGGGCCGCGGTCTCTTCAACAGTCAGTCCCTCGGGGACTGTCAGCCGGTAGAGGTTCACCTTGCCCTCTTTCAGGGTATCGAGTATCTGCCGGGGCGATTTGGGGCCCGACACGGTGTATTCCCCGGCTTTTATGTCTCTGGCCGCGTTGCTGAAGCGGGCGAGGATATCGAACATGGTGCTGTTTTCGATAACGCCTTTGTCTTCGAGGGCCTGTGATATCGCAGAAAGGCTCTGTCCCGGTTCCACGGAGAACTTGACCGGATCCACCCCGGTGTCGACAGGGGTTTTGGAAAATTTGTTCAGTTTGTATCCGAAAAAAAAGGCGGCGATTGCCGAACAGATCAGAATGATGACAGTAAAGCGTAAGAAAATTTTAAAAATATCTCTGTTTTGCATTATATTCCCTTTTTAAAATATAAAGAATAGTTTAAAATTCGGCCATTGTCAAAGATAAGTGAGGATGGAATGACCACAAAAAAGAAGAAAGACGAATACCGCGGATTTGAACAGGGCCCGATCCGGCCGCCCAGCGAAGCTGAAAGTCTCCTGATACGGGTGACCCGGAATTGCCCATGGAACCGGTGCACTTTCTGCCCGGTCTACAAGGGTAGCCGCTTTTCGCTGCGGTCCGTGGAGAATGTGATAAAGGATATTGACCTGCTCGGTCACTACCTCAAGGGGATCATCGAAAAAGGGCGGTCCACCGGCGGTTTTGACATGCAGGCGGTAAACAGCCTTTTTGAAAGCTTTGAGATAAAGGACAGGACCGCCTTTAATGCGGCGCTTCACTGGTATATGTCCGGCATGGAATCCATATTCCTGCAGGATGCCAATTCCCTTATCATGAAACCCGATGACCTGGTTGCCGTGCTGGAACATATCATGCACTGTTTCCCCATGGCAAAGAGAATCACGTCCTATGCCAGGTCCCACACGATCGTGAGGATCAAATCCCACGACATGAAGCGGATCGCGGATGCCGGTCTCAACCGGATTCACATCGGCATGGAGTCGGGATCGGACAAGGTGCTGGAACGGGTTAAAAAGGGCGCGGACAAGAATACCCATATCAAGGCGGGATTGAAGGTCAGGGAGGCCGGTATCGAGCTTTCCGAGTATGTGATGCCCGGCCTCGGCGGTGTGGCGCTCTCCGTGGAACATGCCCTGGAGACCGCGGAAGCGTTGAACCGGATCAATCCCGAATTCATACGGATCAGGACACTGGCGGTTCCTGACCGGGCCCCCCTTGCCGAAGCGCTGCGCAGCGGGGAATTCGAGAAGTGTACCGATCTGATGATGGCCAAGGAGCTCAAGCTCTTTCTGGGGAATCTCTACGATATCGACTCGTACATCAAAAGCGATCACATACTGAACCTGATCCAGAGCCTTGAAGGCAAGATGCCCGGGGACAAGCAGAAGATGATCGATACAGTGGACGCGTTCCTGGAAATGCCGCCGGAACAGCAGATGCTGTACCAGGTGGGACGGCGCATGGGGCTTTTTGCCGGTCCGGAGGATATGGGGGATGACGCGCAGATCGCCCGCGTGAAAAGCACCTGCGAGCTGTACGGGATCACCCCGGACAACGTGGATGCCGTCATCGAAGATCTCATGAAACGGTTTGTCTGAAGCGCGGGCCTTCTATATCCATGTGCCGTTCTGCATCCACAAGTGCCCCTACTGTGATTTTTATTCGACAACGGATCTGTCGCTGATACCCGGCTACACGGCCGGCCTTGAAAAGGAGATCCGGCTCAAATCCGCAGGGCGGTCGACGCCGTGTAGAGCGGAGCCGGGCGGCGGCCAAGCGGACACGGTCTATTTCGGCGGGGGCACCCCCTCTCTTCTCGACCCGAATGCTGTTGAACGGATTCTTTCGGTGATGGACAGCTGTTTCCACCTGGGGGAGGCCTGTGAAATCACGGTAGAGGTCAATCCCGGCACGGTCGGGCCGGCGTATCTCTCCGCCCTCAAACAGGCCGGTGTCAACCGGATCAACATCGGTGTCCAGTCGTTTGATGATGCAAAGCTCCGCTTCCTCGGCCGGATACACAGATCCGGCGAGGCGGAAAAAGCACTTGAAATGGCGGAAAAGGCGGGATTTGACCATATCGGCATCGATCTCATATACGCCCTGCCAGACGAGGATGCCAACGGGTGGCGGGCCGACCTGGCGCAGGCCCTGGCGCATGACCCCGCCCATATCTCCTGCTACATGCTTACGGTGGAGAAGGGCACGCCCATGTACCGCCGGATGGAAAACACAACCATAGACTTTCCGGACAGTGAAAAACGCGGCCGGCTGTTCGTTGCCGCATCTGAAATTCTAACCGGCAGGGGGTATCTTCATTACGAGGTGTCAAACTTTGCCAGGAAACCGGAAAGCTGCTCGAGACACAACAGCCGGTACTGGCGTTATGCCCCTTACGACGGGTTCGGCCCGGCCGCCCACGCGTTTGACGGGGAGAAACGCCACTGGAACTTAGCGGATACGGGAAAATACGTGGAATCTCTCCGGGAGAACCGCCTGCCCCCGGCAGGGGAAGAGACGCTGACCGCGGCCATGAAAATGACGGAGATGCTCATGCTCGGGCTGCGGACCGCTGACGGAATCGACATTGACCGATTCAACAACCGGTTCGGCGTGGATTTCGGCTCCTTTTTCCGCCCCGTGCCGGAGCGGCTCGCCCGGCAGGGACTGGGGATTGAAAGACAGGGACGGTTCTGTCTTACACTTGCGGGCATGGCCTGCCTTGACAGTATTCTCCCCCTTTTCACCGACCGCCTGTAAAAGGCCGTTGACCAGCACCCCTTTTTGCCCGCCTATTTTTTCCTCAGCTGACGGGTATCCCCGACCCGGATGGTGAGGTTGACCGCGTCAAAATATTCGATGAGGGGAATCACGAATTTCCTGGAGATACCGGTCATATCCTTGAACTGCGGCGTGGTGATCTCGCCGTTTTCCCGGAGGAACGCCACCACTTTTTCCCGGAGATCTTCCATGGCGCCGGCGTCAAAGTAGAGATCATCCTTGGTTTTGACCAGGCCCTTTTCATCGATCAGCATCTGCAGCACGTCTTTGGCGGTCTTCTTGTCGAGCCCGATCTCCTGGCAGACCGTCCGGAAAAAGGGCGGTGTGAGTCCCGATTTTTTGTAGATCCCGCGTATCTTTTCCTTGGTTTCGTGCTGATCCACCTGGAGGGTGACTTCATGCCCGGAAAGCCTGACAATGTTCTGCCTGGAAACGATTTTGTCCGCCTTTGACAGCTCGTTCAGCACGAGATTGAAAAGCCGGGTATTGATGTAGGGCTGGAATTTCGACTTGAGTTCCTGGGTGGGCATGCCCTCCTTTAAAGGATTGGCCTGGTGGTATTCTTCGAGCCGTTTGAGGAATTCCGCCTTGAGTTCCGCCACGATACGGCCGTGGACGTAAATCCGGTTCTCCTTGTCCGTCTGGATGACCGCCTTTTCGGCAAGCATCTTCTGGAGAACGGACGCCAGCTTTTTGTCGGGGATGTTGGTCATGACCCTGAGCTCCCTGAAAGAGACCCCTTCATACCGTTTCTGGCCGGCAAAGAAGCGAATGCTCTCTTCCGGATTGTCCTCGGAAAGCATCTGAAGCCCGCGGATCAAGTCCTCATCGGCGAATTTATGCTTGACCGCGACCGGGTTGAGGATTTTGCCCCCGCCGATGGTGCGGATCGGGGAATAGCTCCGGATGACATACCGGTCGTCTTTGATACAGGACACCGGCTCTTCCAGCCGGAACTGCACAAAGGCGGTGTCGCCGGGCTGTATCTCTTCCCTGTCAAGCAGGGTGATCACGCCGGTGATTTCCTTTGTTCCCGTATGGAACCGTATCCTGGCACGGTTTTTCAGCGGTTTTGCCGCACTTTTGAGAAACGTGAAGTCACAGTCCACCATGTAGGAGGGAATCAGGGCGTCCGGGGTCGACAGGATATCCCCCCGGAAGACCGCTCTCTTGTTTAGCCCCTGGAAGTTCACGGCGGTCCGTGTTCCCGGCCGGGCTTCGCCCACCTCTTCTCCGTGGACCTGGATGCCCCGTACCCTGGAGGTAATCCGCGAGGGAAAAATCGTGATCTCTTCTCCGGTTTTTACGCTGCCGGAAATGAGCGTACCGGTAATGACGGTGCCGAACCCTTTCATGGAAAAAACCCGGTCCACGGGGAGGCGGAAAATGGGGGAATAGGTTCGCTCGGGGATTTGGGCGCACAGATCTCCCAGGCTTTTCAAAAAGTCGTCCAGTCCTTCCCCTGTAGCCGACGAGAGCGGGATGACAGGGGCTTCGGCCAGGAAAGTGTTCTGAGTAAATTCCTGTATGTCTTCCAGGGCCAGCTCGAGCAGGTCTTCATCCACCAGATCGGTCTTGGTCAGCGCGACGAGGCCGTACCGGATGTCGAGCAGGGTGCAGATTTCCATGTGCTCCCGTGTCTGGGGCATCACCCCTTCGTCCGCGGCAATGGTCATCACCACCAGGTCGATGCCTGAAGAGCCGGCCACCATGTTCTTGACAAACTTTTCATGGCCGGGCATGTCCACGATGCCGATTTTGATATCGTCACCGATATCCAGCGAGGCAAACCCCAGTTCAATGGTGATGCCCCGCTCTTTCTCCTCTTTCAGCCGGTCCGTTTCAACATCGGTCAGGGCCCTTATAAGACTCGTTTTGCCGTGGTCAATGTGCCCCGCCGTTCCCAGTATTATCTGTTTCACTGTCTCCTGCACCCCTGTTCAAGATCGCCGGGTTTTTCTGTGCCGCAAAAATTCCATCAGGTAAGCGAGCCCCACAAGGAGGAACCCGATTCCCGCACCCCGGTAGAGGGGCCAGTCCGATTTGAAAATCCGGGTCAGCAGTATACCGAAGAAGATGCCCAGTATCAGCCTGATGACAAATTTGTAAAAGCTGTTCATGATCCGTGTCCTTTCCCGTTTCTGTAGACCCCTATAATAACAGACCTGAGGCAGGGGTCAATTAAAATGTCTTACCCGCCCCCTTAAAAAACCCGGTAAAAAAAGATTGAATTCGCGGTTTGTTTTTGATATATTAAAAAGGTTAATATGCGGTGGGTGTAGCTCAGTTGGTAGAGCACCAGGTTGTGGCCCTGGTTGCCGTGGGTTCAAGTCCCATCACTCACCCCATCTTTTTGAGACACTTCTGCGGGATGACCGGGACTGTTTGCCCGGTTTTTCATCTTGCCCCGGGAACCGGCCGGGAGAGGGAATTAAATGTTACAGGTGTATGTGGCCCAGCATCCGGCAGAAGCCCATCTTGTCAAAGGTATCCTGGAATCTTACGGTATCGGCTGCCAGATCAGGGGAGAGCATCTCTGGAGCAGCCGGGGCATGGTGCCCATTACCACGGAGACGGCGCCGTCCGTATGGGTGAAAGACGATGCGGATTTCGATGCCGCAAAAAAGCGGATAGGGGAATATGAAGCGCGCATCCAGTCGGCGGATACGGACAGTGAAAATTGGCGGTGTCAATGGTGCGGCGAGGAATCCGAGGGCCAGTTTACCGAATGCTGGAATTGCGGCCGATCCCGGCTCCCTGACCCCTGAAAGCGAACGGGATCCCCGGCTTTGTGTCGCCGCCGGCTGCCTGGAAAGCGGTTCCAGATAACAATATCCCCATGAGCTTTACAGAAACAGATCTCCGGGAAATCGCCGCCGGCTGGCATCTCAGTTTTAAAAAGAGCCGGCCGGAGATCGATATCTGCGGCAGCCCGGAAAGATGCCGGTTCAGGACCGTGATCGAGGACAAATCCTCCCGTCTTTTCATCCTGGAAAACCTGACGCCTGAGACCTGCCGCCGCAAGGAAAAGATCATCGCCTTCCTCGATCTCCTCAAACAAAACGAACTGCAATCCATTGTTTCCTACCTGAAAACCGAAAACGGTCAGGGCATTGTGCATCACAACGGCAACCTCTGGCAGGCCGCTCCCTTTGTCGGCGGTCTCCCCCTGGACCGGCCCGGCTATGTCAGTGACGGGTGGCGGGGCAGGGCCCTTGCCGACTTTTTGATCCGCCTTCGGCAGGTATCGGAAACCGCTTCACTGCCCGGTCAGGGAGATAATTTTTCCATCCGGCATTTCATCGAATCGCTTTCCCGTAAAATCGCCCTTTACAATCCCGAACTTGTCCACAGGATTGACCCGTGCACAGCGTTCCTGTCACAACACTTTTTTCACATCCACGATGAACTGCCGACTGCCTTCTGCCACGGCGATTTCCACCCGTTGAACGTGATCTGGTCTGAGTCGGGCATCAACGCCGTCATCGACTGGGAGTTTGCCGGGTATAAACCGGAGATCTACGATGCCGCCAACCTCCTCGGGTGCCTGGGGATTGAAGATCCCCCGGCCCTGGCCGGAGAGCTTGCCAGTGTGTTTGTCCAAACAGTCAAAGCCGCGGGCCTTTTTTCGGACCGCTCCTGGCGGCACCTGTTCGAATTCGTGCTGGCCCTGCGGTTCGCCTGGCTGTCCGAGTGGCTCAGGAACCGGGACCGGGAAATGATCGAGACGGAGCTTGTCTACATGCGTCTGCTGCTCGACAACCGCGAAGAGATCGCACGCGCCTGGCAGCTGCCGCTGTAAAACCGACCGCTCATCATGTATTGCATAACCGCGCCGGTTATGGTATCTATCATCTATCTGCAACCGTGCGCCCGTAGCTCAGCCGGATAGAGCGTCGGACTTCGAATCCGCAGGCCGCAGGTTCGAATCCTGCCGGGCGTACCACCAATATCAAGGGGTTTCAGCCCTGATCGGAAACCTTCCCTTTTCAGTCTTGCGCTTTGGTCTTGCGCTTGTTAAAATCAATGCCATCTTCAAGCCTGTTTAACGTGTTTTCCAGACAATCCATCGCGGTCCGGTCGGAGCCGTTGAAAGAATGCAGATAAATCTCCGTGGTTCTCCTGTTCTCGTGCCCCAGAAGTTCCTGAATGGTTCGGAACGGCACGCCCTCTTTTTCCAGTATGGAGGCCCCGAAGTGCCGCCTTCGCCGCTTGGGCGTCTTTCTTCCGCTTGAAACCCGCCCCGGTGCTTGACCGGTTTATCCAGCAAGCCATATTCCAAATCGTAGAACAGGTATGGGAACCTGTTTTTTCGGAAGTCAGCTATGGCTTCCGGCCTGGTAAATCCGCGCATGACGCGGTCATCCAGGGTAAAAGACACATGGTGGAAGGATATACTGTAAAAGCTGGAAAGCCACCGAAAGGGTAGTGCAGAGCATCACCCGGCGGCAATGCCCGCAAGAAATACTGGCACATGAGCAAAATCAAGTGGGTAGCCATCGCCATGCCCGAGAAGTATTTTATTGAAAAAGGGTTGTACCTGCCCGGTAACTGATCCCCTCTGATCAGCCGATCCGCTCTGGTACGCGATCCGTATGCCGTGTGGTATGGGAGGGCTCCTCAGTGATGGGGAGTCCTATCCCGATTCTACCTCTCCCTTCCTTCCCGAATAATATCCACTATTTCTTTTGTGCTAATTTTTGCTTTAATAGAAGGCACATCCAAAGGGGAAGAAACGATTTTTTCCGGAACCAGCGCAAAGGTTCTGCCGTCCTTTCTTCGGATTAGTACTTTGCCCGAGTTTTCTGCCTGATCAAGAATCATGGCAAGCTTTTGTCTTGCTTCAGAATATGTAAAAACCTGCATTTTAAACCTCCAGAGTTGCAACGTTAAAATTTCGGGCAGATGCGATCAGTTTTCTATCCAATGTCAATAACGGAGCCTTATATCTGATGGCACAATCCAAAAAATAGGC
>CAYZHB010000008.1:0-47599 GCA_964478245.1 uncultured Desulfobacterales bacterium
AAAATTTGCGTTTTCCTCGCACTAAAACAAAACTGCGCATTATTCAAAGGTCTCGTTACGGTCCGCCGGGCTTCCGGGTTTTTTATCATGCTGCCTGCCCCGGGACTTTTTTCCAGGACTTCTGTTTCCAAGCTTCATTTTGTCTTACATTATAGCGCGGGTGTCACTGCTTTTCAAATCAAAAGTCGGCAATCAGCCATAAAAGAGATGGCCTGGCAGCAAACCGGCGCTGACTTCACCGTGCTTTTTTTCTTGACAGATGTTTTATAACAGTGGTACTTCCATAGACAGTTAAAACGTATCTGCATTGTAGCGGTCTGCCTCACGCACTGCTGCCGTGTTGCAAAATGAGTGATAACGACAACCTTTATATGTAAAGGAGGGCGTATGACACAGATAAACCGTATCGGTGTCATTGGAGCAGGCAATATGGGCAGCGGGATTGCCCAGAAAATAGCTCAGGAAGGCATTGATGTCGTCATGGTCGACGTTGAAGAGAAGTTCGTCAAAAAAGGCGTTGACACCATAAAATCCCTTTTGGACAAGGGTGTCGAACGGGGCGTTTTTTCTGAAGAGAAGGTTGATGACATTTTATCCCGGATCTACGGCACCATGGACATGGAAGCGGTAAAGGACTGTGACCTTGTGATTGAAGCGGTTTTTGAAGACAAAGCCGTAAAAGAGGAGCTGTTTAAAAAACTGGATAGCATCTGTAACAAAGAGACGATACTGGCGACCAACACCTCAAGCTTTTATGTAAAGGACTTTGCCCGGGTAACGTCGAGACCGGACCGGTTTGTCGGACTGCACTATTTTTATCATCCCGCCATGAACCGCCTTCTGGAAGTGATTCCCTGCGACGACACTTCCGAGGAAACAGTTGAAAAGGCGATTCTGGCTGCCAAGCTTCACGCCAAGACCCCCATAGTGGTGAAGGATGCTCCGGGTTTCGCTGTCAACCGCTTTTTCGTGCCTTTTCTGAATGAAGCGGCACGGATGCTGGCGGATGGAACCGCCGATATTCCGACCATCGAGGAGAGTGCCAAAAAAGCCTTTCGGATCGGCATGGGCCCGTTCACACTGATGAATGTGACCGGTATTCCCATTGCTGTCCATTCGGCTACGACCCTGGGCCGGGAGCTCGGCCCTTTTTACGCCCCCTGCAAAACGCTTGTTGATCAAATGGAGAAAAAACAGGACTGGGATATTCAGGGCGAACCGGACGAATCAAAGACGGACACGGTTATTGATCGTTTTTACGGTGTGTGCTGCGGCGTAGCCGCCGCTCTCGTGGATGAAGGGGTCGCCACGATCGAGGACACGGACCGGGGGGCCAAGATCGGTCTGCGGTGGGCGCAGGGTCCTTTTGAAATTATGAACCGGATCGGGATAGACCAGACCCATGAGGCGGTTCAGAAAATCTGCGATCTATACCCGGACTTCACCATGCCGAAAATTATCCAGACGCACAAAGCCACCGGACAAAAGTTCGAATTTATTGTTGTGGATCTGGCGGTAAAAAACCGTCTTGCCTACATCACCATCAACCGTCCCGAAGCCATGAACGCCCTCAATGAAGCAGTCGTCGCGCAGCTGGGACAACGGATGGACGAAGCGCTGGCCGATGACGGTGCAGATGCCATCGTTCTCCAGGGGGCCGGCAAGGCATTTGTTGCCGGTGCGGATATCGGGTTTTTCATTAAAAAGATCAAGCAGAATAAAGTGCAGGAGATCGTCGATTTCACCCGGAAAGGGCACGACGTTTATATGAAGATTGAAAACGCTGCCAAGCCGACCATTGTCTTCCTTGACGGGCTTTCCATGGGCGGGGGCAGTGAACTCGCCCTTGCCGCCCAGGCGATTCTGGCAACCGATCAGGGATCCATGGCCTTTCCTGAAACCGGTATCGGCATATATCCGGGGCTCGGCGGCATGCTGCGGCTGGCCAAACAAGCCGGCGTTGAGCTGGCCAAGCATTACACGTTTACCGGCGCCCCGTTAACAGCCAGGGATCTTTTTGACCTGGGGATCGTGACAAAAATCATTTCCTTCGTTGATCTGGAAAAAGAGATCAAAGCCCTTCTTCCCAGTGGCCTCCCCGACAAGTATCGTTCCCGCGAGATCCCCGAGAAATTTGAAAAACTGGCCCGCACCTGTGCCGGAGAGAATGTTGAAAAACTGTTAAAAGGGGAAGAGCTGGACGGTGTCCGACCGGAAATGGCTGCCCGGTCTGTCAAATCGGTGGGATATAAAGCCCCGCTGGCTGTGAAAGCCGCCAATGACATTATCGATGCCCAGGCCGGTGCGGATATACCGTCGGCAGTCGAAATCGAACTCTCAAGGCTTGCTGAAATTTTTTCAACCAGTGACTGTCTTGAAGGTCTGACTTCCGCCGGGCGGAAAAAACCGGAATTTAAAGGGGAGTAGAGAAATATGCATAAACTGTTGGATGACAATCCCGGCCGCGAGATACTTCTGCTGGGAAACGAGGCCATCGCAAGGGGTGCCATTGAAGGCGGGGTCGCTTTTGCCACAACTTATCCCGGCACCCCTTCCTCTGAAATATCGCTGAACCTTTTTCAAGTTTCACATGAAACAAATCGGTATTTCGAGTACAGCCCGAATGAAAAAGTGGCGCTTGAAGTCGCCGCCGCCGCGGCCAATTCCGGTCTGCGGACCATGTGCATCATGAAGCATGTGGGCCTCAATGTGGCGGCGGACCCGCTGATGACACTTGCCTATGTAGGCGTAAAGGGGGGGCTTGTTATTGTCACGGCGGATGATCCTGCCATGTTCTCCAGCCAGAACGAGCAGGATAACCGGTATTACGCCAGACTGTCAGGTCTGCCCATGCTGGAACCCTCCTCTATCAGCGAAGCAAAAGAAATGGCAAGGGAGGGGTTTGCCATTTCTGAAAAACTGGGCGAGCCTGTCCTTTTGAGGACGACTACCCGGGTGAACCACTCCAGTGCATTTGTGACGCTGGGCGCCATGGCCCAGGTGAAAACCCGCGGGGATTTTGAAAAAGACCCGTTTCATTATGTGACCGTACCGGCTGTTTCCCGAAAACTCCACGTGAAACTGCTTGAAAACATCGAAAAGGCAGCCGATCTTTCGGAAAACTCGGGCTACAATTTTGTCACTGGCGACGGCCCGTTCGGCATTGTATGCAACGGTGTCAGTTACCAGTACGTGCGGGATGCGGTAAAAGAGCTCGGCATAGAAGACAGAACCGCTGTCTTCCGGATGGGATTCTCATATCCGTTGCCGGTAAAGCTGATCAGAGCGTTTGCGGCATCCCGGGACAAGATACTGGTGGTGGAAGAGGGAGAACCGGTAATGGAAGAAGCGGTAAGGTCGGTCTGCCAGGAGGCCGGCAACACCGTATTGATAAAAGGAAAAGACACGGCGCTTTTTTCCCGGTTGTATGAGTTTGATCCGGCCATGGTGAAGAGATGTATGGCCACATTTTTTGAAATAGAATACACGGCCAGAGAAAAGGTGGATACGGCGGATGTGCCTGACCTGCCTCAGCGGCCGCCCAACCTGTGTTCCGGTTGTTCCCACAGGGCCACCTTTTATGAAGTGAAACAGGCGTGTAAAGATATGGACGTGATGTATCCGACGGATATCGGCTGCTACACGCTGGGGTTCCTTCCGCCGCTCAGCTCGGGAGACTTTCTCATATGCATGGGGTCATCTGTGAGTACGGCCTGCGGTTTTTCAAAGGCCACCGATAAAAAGGTGATTTCGTACATCGGGGATTCCACCTTCTTTCATTCCGGCATCACCGGACTGGTGAACGCGGTGTTCAACAATCACAAGTTTACCCTGGTGATCCTGGATAACGGCACAACGGCCATGACCGGTCACCAGCCGCATCCGGGAGTTGACATGTCTCTCTTTAACCTGGAAGGGTACAATACCATTTCCATTGAGGCGCTCGTTAAATCCTTGGGTGTGAAGCATGTGTCCGTGATCCAGCCTTTTAAAGTCAAAAAGAGTGTAGAGGCAATCCGGGAGGCGGTATCGTTTGACGGGGTTTCCGTGATTATATCCAGAGAGCCGTGTGCGCTTCTGGCAAAAAGTATGAAACTGATGACCCCCCGTCCTTTCAGGGTAACCGACAAATGCCGTGATCACAGGACCTGCATCAATGAAATCGCTTGTCCCTCTTTTTATATCAAAGACGGGAAGGTGGCCATTGACGAGAACACCTGTGTCGGGTGTGCGGTGTGCGCACAGATATGTCCGGAAAATGCGATTGTTCCCTTAAAAAAGCAAGGATAGCGTAATATGAAGACAAACAGATTGATGATCGTTGCAGTCGGCGGGCAGGGCAACCTGCTTGCGTCCAAGGTGCTCGGAGATGCCGCCCTGCTTTCAGGCGTACCCGTGAGGATGAGCGAAATCCACGGTATGGCGCAGCGGGGCGGGGTCGTGGAATCGTCGGTTGTGTTCGGAGATGCCCAAAGCACCATCATATCCGACGGCGAAGTCGATGTGTTGCTGGGATTCGAACCCGCCGAAACCCTCAGGGCATTGGGCAAATGCAATAAAGACACGGTTGTGATAACAAATCTTGCACCGCTGCCGCCGTTCACAGCGGCCATCGGCAGAGGCGTCTATCCGGAGATTGCCGCCATTACCGGCAAGATAAAAAAGAAAATCAAGGATGTCACGGCATTTGATGCCATGGCACTGGCGAAGGAGGCCGGCAGCCCGATGGCCATGAATATCGTACTTCTCGGCGCACTGATAAAGAAAAACAATTTCTCTCTGTCTAAAGATTCGATTCTGGAGGCGATAAAAGGAAGAACAAAGGGAAAGTTTCTGGATATAAATCTGAAAGCTTTTGAACTCGGATATTCAAAAGTATAACCGCTATTTACTTAAAGGAGGGATTTTACTATGGCCTGGGATGATAAATACGAGTGCATGTCTCTTGATGAACTGCAAAATTACCAGTTGCAGAAGCTCAAAGAGACAGTCGGATGGGTGAGAGAAAGGGTGCCTTTCTACCGGCGTAAATTTGAAGCGCTCAATATATCGGAGGATGACATCAAGACGCTCGATGATGTTGCAAAGCTTCCTTTTACTGAAAAGACAGATCTCAGGGACAATTATCCGTTTGACATGTGTGCGGTTCCCATGGAAGAAGTGGCCAGAATCCATGCCTCCTCCGGTACGACCGGCAAGCCGGTAACCGGTCCATATACCGCTGAAGACCTGGACCAGTGGGCAGAGTGCGTGGCCAGAAATCTTTACAGTTACGGTGTGAGAAAAGGGGATATTCTGCAGAATTCATACGGCTACGGTCTCTTTACCGGCGGCCTCGGACTGCACGGGGGGGCCACCAAGCTGGGATGCACCGTGGTCCCGACAAGCGCGGGGCTTACCGAGCGCCAGATTAACCTGATGAGAGATTTCAAGTCAACGGTTCTGTCGTGTACGCCGTCATACGCCCTCACAATAACGGAAAAGGCGCAGGAAATGAACGTGGACATCCGGAAACTGCCGTTACGGATCGGCATCTTCGGCGCCGAGCCCTGGACCGATGAAATGTGCCGGAAAATTGAGAACCGCATGGGCATTACCGCAATGAATATTTACGGATTGACGGAACTCTGCGGCCCCGGTATTGCCTACGACTGCAGCGAACAGACCGGGATGCACATTAACGAGGACCATTTTATCGCGGAAATCGTCGATCCTCAGACATTGGAGCCTGTGGGGCTTGAACAAAAGGGAGAACTGGTATTTACCGCCATCAGACGCCGGGCAATGCCGTTGATCCGGTACCGGACCAAAGACATTACAAGGCTTGTCCGGAAAGAATGTTCCTGCGGCAGAACGTTTGTCAAAATGGAAAGGATTTCCGGCAGAACCGATGACATGCTCATTATCAGCGGCGTCAATGTATTTCCCTCCCAGGTGGAGGCGCTTCTCCTCGACATTAAGGGGCTTGAACCCCAGTACATCCTGATTGTCAGGAAAAAGGGGTATCTGGACAGGCTGATCGTTCAGGTGGAGGCCAAAAAAGAGTTGTATGAGGACGGGGGTGCCAAGCTGTCGGATTTAAAGGAAAAGGTCAGCCGGCATATCCAGGGAAACATGGGCATCAGCGTGGACGTCGAAATTGTAGAGCCCAAAACCATAACCAGAAGTGAAGGAAAGGCTGTTCGGGTATTTGATGAAAGATAGGCCATAATTACCAAAAAAGAGGTGCTCGGCATGACACAAAAGGAAAATGTTGTACCGAAAAAGTTTGCTGTGGTTGGCGCCGGACCTGTCGGCTGCATTGTTGCCGCCTTTCTGGCCAGCGGCGGTTACCGGGTTGCCTTGTGCGATGTGGTTTCCGACTTCGTGGAAGCGGCAAAAGATCCCGGTATCCATATCACGGGTGCTGAAACCTTGCATCAGAAGATAACCGAAACCCGTACAGATATTGAAAAACTCTCGGATTTTGATCCCGATGTCATTATTATTGCCGTCAAGGCCAATGCATTGCCGCTCATCGCTTCCGTCATAAAGGGGTTCATCAGGGAAAACATGTATGTGGTTTCCTGGCAGAACGGTATTGACACGGAACTTGAACTTGCGGAGACGCTTGGCAGGGAACGGGTTTTACGGGCTGTTGTCAACTACGGCTGCGTCATGAACCGCCCGGGAGAAGTGGTGATGGGGTTTCACCATCCCCCGCACTATATACAGGAACTGGATGAAAGCGCCTCAAAAGCGGCTGTGAAAATCGCACAGACGCTTTCTGAGTGCGGCCTGGCAACGGAACAGACCGACAGCATTGTGTCCATGGTCTGGCGGAAAAGCGCAATGAACGCGTCCATGAATCCTGTGTGTGCGCTGACCCGGATGACAATGGCCCAGGCCATCAACGATCCGATTGTGTTCAGTACGGTGAATTCATTGTTTAAAGAGTGTCTGAAAGTGGCCAGGGCCAATGAGATATTTCTCGGGTGGGACTTTTTTCCCCAAGCCATGGCGTATTTGAAGAATGCCGGCAACCACAAACCCTCTATGTTAATGGATGTGGAGAATCAGCGGAGAACCGAAATCAATTTTATCAACGGCAAATTCGTCGACTACGGTCAGCAGGCCGGCATTGAAACCCCTTACAATGATACAATGCTGGCGCTGATCAAGGGTCTGGAAAAAACATGACAGATGCGTGTTTTGCAGGCGTGGATGTCGGGGCGTCAGCGACAAAAGCGGTTGTGGTAGACAACAGCCGTGAGATTGCCGGCAGTAAAGCGGTCAGGTCGAGCATAGACTTTTCCGGTGCCGCTGATACCGCTTTAAAGGATGCCTGTCTGTCGGCCGGGATTTCATCTGATATGATACGGTATATGGTTTCCACCGGCTATGGCCGGCAAAACGTGGCAGGTGCTCGAGAAACCAAAACCGAAATTTCCTGCCATGCAAAAGGCTGCTATCACTATTTCCCCGACAGTATCGCCATCATCGATATCGGTGGACAGGACAACAAAATCATCAAGCTCGATGCGGCCGGCCGCCGTGTGAGCTTCAAAATGAACAGAAAATGTGCGGCCGGTACCGGTGCGTTTCTTGAAGAAATGGCGGCCCGGCTCGGCATCGCACTTTCCGACATGAACCAGATGGCGCTCGAAGCCGACGGTGTTGTCAAGCTCGGCAGTTTCTGCACGGTCTTTTCCGCGACCGAAGTCCTTGAAAACATCCGGGCCGGCAAAAAAGCGCCGGATATCGTCAAAGGCATCTATTTTTCGATGATTAAAAGGGTCCTTGAAATGGATTCACTTACCGGAAACGTGGTGATGACCGGCGGGGTGGTAGCGTATAACAGCTGCATCATCGAAATGACAGGCGAGATGACCGGTGTACCTATCCTTGTGCCGCCTTTGCCTCAGTTTACCGGCGCCTTTGGTGCCGCACTTTATGCACAAGAATTGTTTTCCAGGACTCATGGTAAGAGCGGGCAAAATGAATGATAACCGTATGGGCGCACAGTTGTTCGGTCACGTTTGACAGGGAACTGTAAGCGTATACGGTTATCCGGACCATGATAATAAAAAGGGCAGCGCAACCATGACGAGCAAAACTGATAAAACGAACCGGCGGCTGAACGCATCCGGGGACATTACGTCTTTCATGGCGCACTATTACCGGGAACTCGATGCAGCATCGAATACGGGTGAAAAAAAGATTGCGTGGTGCACAAGCGTGGGACCTGCCGAGATCCTGAGGGCCATGGGATTTCTTGTCTATTTTCCGGAGACCCATGCCGCTATGATCGGTGCCTCGCGGATGGCGGTTGATTTGATTCCGAAGGCAACGCGTATCGGCTTTTCTCCTGACATCTGTTCGTATCTGACAGCTGATATCGGTGCCTACCTGGCAGGGGCCTCACCCCTGAAAAAGGTGTACAAAGACATCGAAGGACCGCCAAAACCCGACATCCTGGTTTTCAACACCAATCAGTGCCGGGACGTTCAGGACTGGTTTATGTGGTACGGCCGGGAATTCAATGTGCCGGTGATCGGTATCCATACCTACGTGGGGGTCTCTGATGTGACGGCGGATTATATTCCCTCAATTACGCGTCAGATGGAACGGCTGCTGGACCCCCTGGAAGCCGTATCGGGAAACAAATACGATCCTGAGCGGCTCAAAGACGTCATCGCCTGGTCCAGGGAGTGCTCAGACCTGTGGAAGAAAGTGCTCGAAACAGGGTGCAACAGGCCGTCTCCCATCAGCTTTTTTGATGCCGCGACGTTGATGGGGCCCGCAGTGGTCGGGAGGGGGACCCCTGACGCCTGCACCTGTTATCGGAATCTTCTTGATGAACTGGAAGAGCGGGTGGCAAACGGCATCGGCGCGGTATCTCCTGAAAGATTCCGGATTTACTGGGACGGTATGCCGGTATGGGGCAGGTTGCGAGCGCATTCAGACCTTTTTTCCGCTCTTGATGCCTGCGTCCTTGCCTCTACCTACTGTTCCAGCTGGATATTCACTGCGCTCGATCCGGATGATCCGTTTGAAAGCATGGCAAGGGCGTATACCGAACTGTTCATCGTCAGATCAGAAGCCTACAAAGAGACGTATCTGAAAGCGATGCTGGATCTCTACGATATCGACGGTATCGTTTATCATGATGCCAAAACATGCCCGAACAATTCCAACAGCCGTTACGGCCTGCCCGGGCGCCTGGAAACAGTGACCGGAATACCGGCCCTGATTATCGACGGGGATTTGAACGATCTTCGGCTGCTTTCTGACGAGCAGACGAAAACCAATGTCGAAGCTTTTATTGAGCAATTGGAAGAAAACACGGATTAAAGGAGCAAGATCATGGCACAGTGGCTCAATCTGGGACAGACACTGAAGGTGAATGCCAAAAAATTTCCGCAGAGAGTCTGCTTTCAGGATGCAGAGCGGGCTTTTACCTATCCGGATACCAATCGTCGGGTAAACGCCATTGCAAACAGCCTGGCAGAGTTGGGGCTTCAAAAACTGGACCGGGTGGCGGTACTGATGGAAAACAGCATAGAAATGGCCGAGATATTTTTGGCTGTGGCCAAAACCGGTCTGGTCATTGTACCGATTAATTTCAGGCTTGTCGGGCCGGAGATCGCGTATATTCTCAACGATTCCGAGGCAAAGGCGCTTATTGCCGATGATGAATTTGCCCCGGAAGTGGCAAAAGTCCAGCGCGGTCTTCGCCACATCCGGTCGGGCATGTTTATTGTCAACGGGGGCGAACGGGAGGGCTGGCTGCCGTTTCATTCCCTTCTTGAAAACGGCTCCCGATCTGAAATGTCAGTTGATGTGGAAAGCCACGATCCCTGGATTCATATTTATACATCCGGCACCACCGGCAAACCCAAAGGCGTGATACGGTCCCATGAATCCCATATCTCGTTTTATCTTATAAACGCAGTTGATTTCGGGTTCAAGGACGGGGACAAATGTATGAATGTCATGCCGCTTTGCCACATCAACTCCACGTTTTACACGTTCACCTTTACCTATATCGGCGGCTCCGCCTACATTCATCCGGCAAGATCCTTCAATCCTGCCGAGATCCTGAAAATCATCGAAAAAGAAAAAATTACGTTTATATCGCTGATCCCGACGCATTACAATCTGATTCTGAACCTGCCCGAAGATAAGCAAAACCGTGATGTCTCTTCCATCCGGAAGTTGTTATGTTCTTCAGCCCCGGTGAGAAAAAAAACAAAAACGCAGATTATGGCATTTTTCGAGGGGGTCGAACTCTACGAAGCGTATGGTTCAACCGAAGCGGGTATTGTTACGATACTCAAGCCTGAAGATCAGATAAGAAAACTCGGGTCCATCGGCTACGAAGTCGTCGGCACCGATTTCGTCAAACTCCTGGATGAGGCGGGAAATCCGGTCGCCCCCGGAGAAGTGGGGGAGTTGTATTCAAAAAGTCCGATGCGTTTCGATGAATATTTCAAACTGCCGGAAAAAACCGCCTCTTCATTCAGTGAGGGGTGGTTTTCAGCCGGCGACATGGCGGTGATGGACGAGGAGGGATACTTTAAAATTGTTGACAGAAAGGACAACATGATCATCACCGGCGGAGAAAACGTTTATCCCAGCGAAGTTGAAGAAGCGGTGGCCGACCACGAAGCCGTGTTTGACTGTGCCTGCATCGGTGTGCCGGATGAGAAATGGGGAGAAAAGGTGGTCGCCGTGGTGACCCTGAAACCCGGTTTTACGCCTGACAGTGTTTCAGGTGAAGAGATACGGGATGCCTGCCGTCGAAAGATCGCCGGATATAAAGTCCCAAAGGAGGTCTTTATCATAAATGAGGCAGATATGCCGAGAACCCCGACGGGCAAGATTCTTCACAGAAAATTGAGAGAGACATTCATTTAACGTAACCATATGAAAATTTAATCGGAGGTTTTGAAAATGCTTAAAAATGCGTTTATACCGTACAAAGGCTATTACGCCACACCGTTTTCACGATGGCAGGGCAGTCTGGCAAATGAGAATTCCATTACACTCGGTGCAGAGACTTCCAAAAGATGGCTTGAGCAAAGAGGAATTGATGCCGGTATTTTTGATTACCTGATACTGGGCGTGACTGTGGGGCAGCCAAAGCTGTTTTACAGCGGACCATGGGCCTCTGCGCTCATCGGTGCCGACAAAATTTCCGGTATTTTGATCAGTCAGGCGTGTTCTACCTCGACAACCGGTATTTTCCAGGCGGCTGTCGGTGTTGAAACCAACATGTACACCAATGTTTACACCCTTATGACCGACCGGTGCTCGAACGGGCCGCACACGGTCTGGCCCAACCCCAAAGGGCCGGGGGGTCAGGTGATTTCCGAAAACTGGGTAATGGATCACTTTAATTATGATCCGTGGGGCGGACAGGCCATGATTCAGACCGCTGAAAATGTGGCCAAAGAAGCCGGTATCGGAAAGGAGCAGTGTGATGAACTTGCGGTCATACGATATCACCAGTACATGGACTCGCTGGCAGACGACAGGAAATTCCAGAAAACGTATATGTTCCCGGCGGAAATCAAGGTTTCCAAAAAGAAAACCGTGCTGGTAGAAGCGGATGAAGGGGTGACCCCCTGTACAAAGGAAGGCCTGGAAGGCTTGCGGCCCTTGCTTCCGGACGGCGCCCACTCGTTTGGTTCACAGACGCACCCGGCGGACGGGAACTGCGGTATTATCGTGACCACAAGGGAGAAAGCAGCCGAGCTCAGCCAGGATAAAGCCAGAGATGTTCAGGTGGTTTCCTATGGATTTTCAAGGGCAAAAAAGGCGTTTATGGCCATGGCGGTTGTCCCCTCAGCCCAGATGGCCCTGGACAATGCCGGTATAAAGATGTCCGATGTGACGGTGTTAAAGACCCATAATCCGTTTGCGGCCAATGATATCTATCTGGCGGATCAAATGAATATTGAAACCGCGTCGTTTAACAATTATGGTTCTTCCATGATTTTCGGCCATCCTCAGGCGCCAACCGCCGGCAGATGTATAATAGAAGGGATTGAGGAACTCACCCAGAAAGGTGGTGGCTACCTGCTCTTTACCGGATGTGCCGCCGGTGATACGGGCGCGGCCATTGTATTGAAAATGGGATGAAAATCGAACAGCCTGGCCGGCAAAGGGCTATCCCCGTAATGACCCGTAATGGCTGACGTTGCGGTCGACTGTGTTGAGAGATCTTTTACCCCATCCTTCTTGAACAACCCTGGTAAAAGGTCTCTCAAATACCTTTGCCAATGATATCATCCCGTGATTTCAATCGTTCCTGAATGCCCCTTCCGATCTGGTATGTGCGGTTGAAATCCGACCAGAACGCTTTGTTTTTATCTTTCCAGTCTGATCCGAACTGCCGGTTAAAATAGGATCCCAATCTTTCAAAAAGCAGTTTCCATGGTGGATTACCTTCTTCGTGGGCTTTGAGGATTTCCCCGAGTAACGAATCGAGATCGGAGATCGATTCTTTCGGCAGATACGAGATAGCCCCTTTCCGAACGGATTCCATAAGCGCTTCCGGGTTGACGGCATTGGCAGTGAGCATGACGGCAGGGATGCCCCTCTGAACAGCCTCCTGGAGGAGTTTCATTCCATTGACGCCCATGATGTCGAGAATAGCGAGATCATAGCGGTTCTGCCCGATCTTTTCGGAAGCCGTTTTATAGTCCATGGCAAAATCAAGCACAGAGGCGGAAAGGATGTCTTCAATCGTTTCGAGGATATTTTTTTCATCATCCACTACAAGTATGTATCGGTCTTTAAGATAGGACTCAAAATTTTTCATGACTTTCTCCCGGCGGCACAGGGCATTGACCCTGTTTAGCTCATTTTGCCTGTTGGTCTGAATCCAGTATGCCGAAACTCTTCTCATCCAGCAATTGTATCCGATTATCCAACAATATTTGAATCGCCTTTTCGTTGTTGTTGAATCTGAATATCATGACGGCGTTTTTGTCGTCTGAAAAGCCGCTGAAAGCATACATAAACACAACAAAAACACCGGCTTCCGTGAGCGGTTTTAAAACATCCGACAAAGAACTGGGCCGGTCAGGAATTTTGGCAGCGATCACTTCATTTTCAAAGGCCGGAATATGAAGCTTCATAAGAATCTGCCGCGCTTTTGAAACGTTTGACACCAATAGTCTGAGTTGTCCGAAGGCACCCGTATCCACAAGATTGAGCGCGCGCAGATTGATGCCTTCATCACCGAGGGCCTTTGTGACCTCATAAAGGCGTTCAGGCGAATTCTCGATTGAAACTACCAGTTGTTTAAGTTTCATCTATACCTCCTGTTATTTAAAGGATTCCCAGCAGTCGGGGGAACGCCAGCGCAAGATCCGGCATATAGGTTATCATCAGCAATACAATAATTTGTATGATCATAAACGGTATCACCGCTTTGGAAATATATATGATATCCCGTTCCGCTATGGCCCCTGTAATATACAAACTGACCCCCATCGGCGGAGTGCAGTATCCGATTGCCAGGTTAAGGGTCATGATAAGACCGAAATGGAGGGGGTCCACGTTGAAGGCGTCCAGCATCGGCAGAAAAACCGGTCCGAGAATGAGCGTGGCGGATATGATGTCAATGAACATCCCGATAATCAGCAGCAGGATGTTCATCACCAGGAGAAAAACAATCGGGGAGTTGACAGCCATCAATACCGTTTCCGTTATGCGCCCGGGAATACTTTCCAGTGTCAGATACCGTCCGAAACAGGTGGCACCGGCCACGATTATCAGAAGTGTCGCCGAGGTCAGTGCCGACGAGACCGTGATTTTTTTGACATCGGACAACTTGATGGAACGGTGGATAAACAGTTCCACGATAAAGGCGTAAACACTGGCAACCACAGCGGCCTCGTTTGCAGTAAAAGCGCCCGAAAAAATGCCGCCGAAAATAATGACCGGCAGCATCAGGGACCAGAACCCCTCCTTGAACACTTTTAACATATCGATAAACGACGGTGCCGGTTTTCGCACTATATTCGTATCTTTTCTGAAATAAAAATAGCTGTAAAAACAGACACCCAGCATGATCAGTAAACCCGGGAGAAAACCGGTGGCAAACAGTGCTTTCAACGAGACATTGCTGATCATGCTGTAAAGAATCATGCTGATGCTCGGTGGTATAATCACACCGAGATTGGGGGAGGTCGTCATAATGCCAACTGTGTACTTTTCAGGATAGCCGTTCTCGATCAGCGCCGGAATCATGAATCCCCCGAGGGCGACCACGGTTGCGACAGTCGATCCCGAAATAGCGCCGAAGAGTCCGCAGGCAAGAACACCGGCCATACCGAGGCCACCCGGCAGCCAGCTGACAAGTGAATTGGCCACCTTAATCAATTTTTCCACAATCGTACCAGCCGTCATGATGTTGCCGCAGAGAATAAAAAACAGCACCACCACGAGTGCGAAATTGTCCATGCTTCTGAAAAGGGTCTGCACGAGCAGGAGGACCGGTAAGTTCGTAAAAAAAACAAATCCGATTATCGCTGTAAAGAACAGGCAGAGAAATACCGGGATATTCCCGGCCATGCATCCAAGCAAAATGAGCAGGATAATGATATCACTCGTTTCCATTTAAGATCGGGCTCCTTTATCAGGCTTTTTGGCAAAGAACTGGTCGCTGATGTCCGTATAGATCACATGAAACGTTCGAAACAGCATCATGGCCCCTGAGACGGGCAGAATTGCGTAGAGGTAGACCAGCGGAATTTTCAGAATGATGGTCTTCTGGCTGGTGAGCACCTGAAGCGCCGACATTTTCAATCCGTAATAGATCATGATGACGGAAAACACCAGAAGACAGAGATTGCCGAAATAGGTAAAGGGCATCTTGAGCTTGGGGAAAATCTGGACCGCCGCATCCACTTTAATCATGGCCCGGTTCCTGATGGCGAGGCTGCATCCGATAAACGTCGTGTAAATGATCACCTCCCTTACCAACTCTTCAGACCAGGCAAGAGAGTAATTGAAACCGTACCGCAGCACCACGTTGACAAAAAGGGCTATCAGGGCAACCATAACGGTTATGAAAATTGTCCACTCTTCGAAAAACAGAATAACCTTGTCGATTCGGTTGAGAATTCTTCCAAACATAGAACAGACTCCGAGCAAATTCGTTTTTACAGAAACGGGACCTGAAATTTGGTCTCAGGCCCCGTTTCCATCATTGTGCAACACCCATCTTTGGCAATCGGCCGGCGGCATTCACTCCCGTTGAGGTAGCGTTTCCGTGACCGCCCGATCCTTTAGCGATCCTTTAGTACCGCTTGTAATTCATGTAGTCCTGCACTTCTTTCAAATAGTTGTCAAACTGGTACTTGTCTGTGGGATAACGCTTGTTGATTTCCTTTTTGTACTTGTCATGGACGACGTGGGCTTTCTTTTTAAGTATTTTCATATCCTCGTCCGGCAGGCTGATAAACTCAACACCGTTTTCCTTGGCCTTGGCGATCTGGTCCTTTTCCTGCTGGACTGCCTCTTTTCTTATTTCGGCGGATACCTCATGCACGACCTCCGTAAATGTTTTTTGAAGATCCTCGGGCAGGCTCTGGAACCAGGCCTTGTTAAAAATCCAGATAAAAAGCCCCTGGGCGTAGTTGATATACGTAAAATATTTTGCGATTTCAAATTTTTTGGTTATGTTACAGACAGCCGGGGTATGGTCCAGGCCGTTTATTACGCCCTGTTTCAGGGCAACCGGAACATCCGGCCACGGCATTGCCACGGGATTGAATCCCCATTCCCGGTAAAGCAGCTGGTTGACGGCGGCTTCTGCGGTACGGAATTTTATTTTTTTGGCATCTTCAATGGTTCTGACCGGTTCTGTGGTGGCCCAGCCATAGTTGCCGTAACCGGTAATGTCGAGTCCGATGATGCCGACATGTTCCATGGCCTGCATATAGTGTTCGAACAGCTTGCCGCTGTCGACAAACTTGTCCAGCTTCTCAAAGGAGTTAATCAAAAAGGGCAGGTTGATGAGGCCGAATCGCGGCCCGAGATTGGTGGCGGCTACCGAACTCACACCCATTCCCTGGATGCCCCCCATCTGCAACTGGTTCAGCACCTCCACCTCTCCGCCAAGCATGGAAAAAGGCTTGAAATCAATAAAGATTTTGCCGTCCGTCCGTTCCCACAGCTCATCCCTGATGGCGAACCCCGCATACACCCCTTTCAAAACCGGGTGGGACACGTTGGATACGATGCATTTGTATTCGGCCCCTGATGGGTCAAAGGCCGGTTTCCAGGCATCAAGTGACGGCTTTTTGGCGAACGCGTTTCCCAGAAAGAACAGCAGACAGCATGTCAGTACGAGTAGAACTGTTAAAGCCTTAATTTTGTGTGACTTCATGGTGACCTCCTCTTTTGATGGTTGTATATTAAATTTGTTCCAGGCTGCTGTAAGACATCCTGAAATGGTTGCCGTTCTCCGCCGGATTTTGCACTGTTTCGCTACATTTTAGTTACTTTTCAGCCATATTCCGACCTATCACTATTTTATCTCCCTTGTCAAGAAAAAAGTCAATTACTTTTTCTTTCCTTTCCGGCTTATGGTGGTTGCCAGGTAGTGTTCCCTGCTGAACTTTACAGAGCAATGAGCGGTTTTTTCGGCATATTGTGGTTTAAATTGGTTGTTTTCCAATCGGGGGCACAGCCGCCATTTACAATCGTAAACGATTGAAACACTATCGTGTTCAGTCTTTCCGGCCGCAGGTCAAAGCCCGAGGCCACGCGCTTTGCGGGTGATAGTTGACCGGCCATAGTAAACGGTTTTTCGGGTAAGCAAAAGAGCGACTGATACAACAGAGAAAAACAGGCCAAGCCGGTTTTTGTTTCATGTGAAACATAAGGGGGCAAAAAAGAGAAATGGAAAATCCATCCACAAGAAATTCGGTGTTTTGGTTGTTGGGCGCCCGCCGGGTATGGGGGAAAACGCCAAGAAAGGTCTCGTATTGTAAGCAAGAGATAATCAGGAAAAAAGTCAAATGCCGGCCATGATTTTTCCAGTCAGATGAGGAACGCCGGTGATCGGATTTTTCAATTCGAAATTGACAACATCGCCGGTCATCGTATATCCGAGGTGAGCTGTGGCGGGCAGAAAAACAGGGCGTTTGAAGGCGGCATCAATGACAGGGGTGTCCGTTACGATGCCCTCACGGACGAGTTCGGCCACGCATCGGGACATGGTGTACATGCCGTGGGCAATGGGGCGTTTGAATCCGAAAATCCGGGCAAAAATCCGGGAAACATGGTGCAGGTTGTAGTCAAGTGAAACGCGGGCGTATCGTCTGCCGGCATCAGCGGGAAAAGATATGGTTTTAAAGTAAGGAAGCGGGTCGGCCATTTCCTGCAGAGGGGTGTTTCGTGATTTTGAATGTGACGGCCCGGACACAGTTTTGGAAAAAAAAGTTGAAATGCCTTCCCAGACTGTGCGGTCACCGTCGGATGCGGTCAGGCGGAAGTGGCAGGCGATTCCCTTTTCGACGGTTTCAACAGATGACAGCGCTGCTTTCAGATCGACTTTTCCCTGTTCGGCCATCGGTCGATAAACGGTAATTAGTTGCCGGGTATGAATAAGACCAAGGGGCTTTGCGGGAAAAAACGGGGATGTGATGTATTTGCCGAGTAAGGGGGTAAACAGGGTTTGAAAGAAGGTGGCAGGTACGGCATTGATCCGGGAAGAAAAGCCGCACAGAACGTTAAACCGGCGCAATGATTCTGAATGAAGCAAGACATTGGGTAGTAAAAGGGCGAAACTGGAATCCGGAAAATCAGCCGGACGGACCGGTGCGGTGTGCCAAAGGGATTTAAAAAATCCTTTTAACAAAACCGGCACCATGGCCGGCTGGGAATTCAGTTGCATAAGGTGTTGCTGACGGTCTTGTCCGGAAAGATTTGCAAGTGACATAAAATTATATGCGTATAGAAATCCGGTTGCGTGACAAATGCTGTTTGACGGCGGCGACGGAAACTTCTCTACGGTGAAAAATCCCGGCAGCAAGGGCCGATTCGACATCGGTTTCACAAAAAACCTCGAGAAAATGACCGGCGTGGCCCGCCCCGCTGGAAGCGATAACCGGAATAGATACAGCGTTTTTTACACAGTTGACAAGATCAAGATCAAAACCGGCGTTGGTACCGTCGCGTTCAATAGAGTTCAGAAGGATTTCCCCGGCGCCGAGATCCTGGCAGATAGCGGCCAGGGTGACCGCATCAACATCCCTTCCTTCCCTGCCGCCTTTAATGGTGCACTGATACCAGCAGTATTTTTCGCCGGAGGGGCCGGGAGAGGAGGATTCAACAATGTGGTGCCCTGAACTCGGATGGGGTTTTTGAAGCCATTTTTTCAGAGGATCGATGGAGACCACAACAGCCTGGCTTCCGTATATGTCTGAAATGGTTTCAATGGCGCTTTTTCCGGATCTTTTTCCGGATTTCAAATAATTTTCCGCAATGAGCACCGCATCGCTGCCAATGGAAATTTTGTCGGCACCGGCACGGAAATAGGCGGCAGCCACTTCCAGGGCGGAATAATACCGGCCGTTGGCATCAGTGTAGTCTCTGATGCCGCCGCCGATGGTGAGGGGAACGAAAACATTTTCAGACGTTTTTTCCAGCACCGCAATCATGGGCAGATCTTCAAGCGGAAAATCACGGAATCCGGTTATGTTGAGAAAGGTTATTTCATCCGCTCCTTGATCGAAATAAAATTTGGCCAGCTCAACCGGTTTGCCGAGATTCCGGACATTGCCGCGTTCTCTCACATCATACTGATCTCCTTTGGTGACCACGAGATCACCGTCATCGTTTGTCCGGACATCAAGACAGGCGATAATACGCCTGGAAAGGCCGCCGGACTGGTCGGGCCGTACATTGTCTTTAGGAGTGGGGTTTAAGATGATTTGCTCCCGGCCGGACCGGGCAATAAAATTTTCCAGCACCTTCAAACCGGCAAAGCCGCTTTTTTCCGGATGAAACTGGGTGCCAGAGATGTTGCCTCTGGAAACGGCGCTTACAAACTCATACCCGTAATCCGTTGTGGTCAGTACAGCAGCTGACGCATCCGTGACCACGTGAAAGGAGTGAACAAAATAGAAGCGCGTGGACGCCGGAATGTGCTGCAGCAGACTGCGCTGTTTTTTGATGTTCAGTGTGTTCCAGCCGATATGCGGAACCGACCGCTCACAAGTGAAATGTTTCACATATCCGGGAAACAGTGACAAACCCGGTATATCGGGAAATTCCTCACTCCATTCGAAAAGCGCGTGAAAACCCAGGCAAATGCCGAGAAAGGGACGGTCCTGTTCGAGATAGGTTTTAAGGGGGTCAAAATACCCTTTCTCTTTAAGAATTTTGATCATATTGCCAAAGTGGCCGACCCCGGGAAAGATGAGCTTCCCGGCGGATAGAATGTCCTCGGGAGAAGAGACGATCCGGACATCGTCATCAAATTTTTTAACGGCATTGATCACACTGCGGACATTTCCGGCGCCGTAGTCAAGAAGGGTTATCATTTATCGGGTCTCCTGAAAAAGTTAGCGGGCCTCGGGAATCTTTTGGAGCATTTCCAGAAGTTCACCGGACAGTGATAGAACTTTGCCTTCCGCATTGGTGATGACAAAGGTCACATCTGCTTCAGCACAAAGCCGGCCGGTCGTTCGGTTAAAGACCCGCTGTCTGAAAACCGCACTCTTTTCGGCTGTTTTCAGAAGAGCGGCGTCCACCGAAACAACATGGTTGACCGAGGCGGGCGCCTTGTAAGATATATTGATGTTGACCACGATAAAGAAATAGGCCTTTGTAAAGAAGGTGTCGAGACCCAGATAATCATCGATCAGCTGCCATCGTGCCTCTTCAAGAAATTCAAGGTAACGGGCGTTGTTGACGTGCTGGTAAAGATCGGTGTGGTAACCCCGGATTTTAATTTCAGATGCCATGAGCGCTCCTGTTCGGTTTTTTTATTAAAAAACAGGCGGGTCGTCCATTCAAAAAGTGCTTTGAGTCAACGACCACCCGCAAAGCGGGTGGCTTGGATTTCCGGTCATAGCCCGGAAAAAAACACGTTAGTGTTTCAATCGTTGACGGTTGTAGCCGGAACCGGGGGGCATAGCCCCCGGTTTGAAAACAACGAATGAACCGTCACCTGCGCAGAGATATATACCATTTTTTTTGTGAGAATTTCAAACTTTTACTTTGATGATAGTAGATAAAATAGTATAGTGAGCTCAACAGAAAGATAGGCCGGTTAACAGACTATTGGAAAAACGGATGGACCGGGTGGTGCTGTCCGGGACTATTGAAAGGGGGTGTCCGGTATGAAAATACTTAATTACCCGTCACCGGAAGCGGAAAAAAAGGTATCAGAAATTATTGACAGAGGTCTGGGTTTTACTGAAGCGGATTTTAAAAAAGTTAACGGCTTTATTCGTGATGTGATAGAGAGAGGGGACGAAGCGGTAGTGGCACATACCAACCGGTTTGACTCGAAGGCGGTTACAACATCGAATTTAAAAGTCACCCAGGCGGAAATAGGGTCCGCTGTAAAGAGAGTGGACAAGGCGTTCGTGAAGACGCTTGATACGGCAGTGGCGCAGGTGGAAGCTTTTCATAAGAAACAGCTCGAAAATTCCTGGATCGATACCCCAAGGGAGGGGGTAATGGTGGGTCAGATGGTAAAACCGGTTCAGAAGGCCGGCATCTATGCGCCGGGCGCAAAAGGCGGTAAAACGCCTCTGGTTTCCTCCGTTTTGATGAGCGGTGTGCCGGCGCGGGTGGCGGGCGTGGATTCGGTGGTACTGATGACGCCTCCCATGGAAAACGGTGAGATCAATCCGTATATGCTGGCCGCTGCCGATCGGGTCGGCATAGACACAATTTTCAAGGCGGGAAGTGCATGGGCCATAGCGGCGATGGCTTACGGAACTCAGCGCGTTCCCAGGGTCGATGTGATAACGGGGCCGGGAAACCTGTACGTCACATTGGCCAAAAAAATCGTTTCCGGCCAAGTGGGCATTGACATGATCGCCGGGCCGAGTGAAATTCTGGTTATTGCGGATAACGAGGCAAATCCGGCATTTATCGCGGCCGATCTGCTGTCCCAGGCGGAACATGATCCCATGGCATCCGCCATACTGGTGACAGATGATCCCGTGGTCGCTGAAAAAACGCTGGCGTGTGTAAATGAACAGATTGAAAAGATATCGAGAAAAGACACGGCGGAAAAATCCGTGGCGGATTTCGGGGCCGTGCTGGTGGTGCCGGACATGGACACGGCAATGACGCTTGCAAACAGACTGGCCCCGGAGCATCTGGAGCTTTTGGTGAAAGACCCTTTCGCATATGTGGGGAAGATTCGGAACGCAGGGGCTGTTTTCCTGGGGCCCTACACACCCGAGCCGATCGGGGATTATATTGCCGGTCCCAATCATGTGCTGCCCACTGCCGGCACGGCCCGGTTTTCATCAGCGCTGTCGGTTGATCACTTCATGAAAAAGACCAGCCTGATTCACTATTCCAAAACCGCATTCGAGAGGGAAGCCGGAGATGTGATGCGCCTGGCCCTGATTGAAGGGCTTGATGCGCATGCCGCTTCAGTAAGGATAAGAGAGGGAGGTCACTGATTTCCGAAACCGTTGAATTCACCACAGTCGGGACACTGCCATGTGATGCCGTTACAGGTCATTCCCCATTGGTTTTCATACATGCAGGACTGGCAGATTGAAAAACCGCATCGGCAGCGCCAGCAGAAAAGGAGTTCGCCGCAGCAGCAGTGGCATCGGGTATGTTTTTTTGCTTTTCGGTCTCTGCGCCGTTGAGAATGCTTGGATTGTGTCATAATACCGTGATCAATGTTGTTGACTTGTTTTCAGCCGGGAAAATGTCACGCCATCCGCATTGCGGGTGGTAGTTGACTTTGTTATACACAGCAGCGGAGTATACCTTAAAATGGATAAAAAGGAAATATTTCTGATCGACGGCAGCGCATATCTTTACAGGGCGTTTCATGCCATTAAAAGTCTGACCACTTCACAGGGCCATCCGACAAATGCCACATTCGGTTTTTCCAGAATTCTTTTAAAACTTGTGAAAGACAAAGCGCCGGCGTATGCAGCGGTGTTTTTCGATGCCAAAGGCGACACCTTCAGAAACGAGTTGTACAGTGAATACAAGGCAAACCGGCCAATGATGGATGAGGCGCTGGCGACTCAGATTCCGGACATAAAGAATATCGTAAAAAGTCTGAATTTCAAGGTTATCGAAAAGGAGGGGTATGAAGCGGACGACCTTATCGGCACCTACGCCCGCCTCGCCCGGGAAAATAATTTTAGGGTGGTTGTGGTAACCGGGGATAAGGATTTTGTCCAGATCGTATCAGAAGACTGCATCATATGGGACCCGATGAAAGACCGGACAACAGATCCGGAGACCGTCAAAAAAGAGTACGGCATATTACCCGGCCAGTTTGTGGATATGCTGGGACTGATGGGGGACAAATCTGACAACATCCCGGGAGTCCCGGGCGTCGGACCGAAAACCGCCGAAAAATTGATTTCGGAATTCGGCAGTATGGATACCCTGTTCGACAACATTGAACGTTTGTCAAATAAGGGAAAACTGTATCAGAATCTGAAGGAAAACAAGGCAGAGGCCTATCTGAGCCGGGATCTCGCAACAATAGAACAGCGGGTTGCAGTTGAAGAGGACCTTGAAGCGTTCTGCCTGTCCGTTCCCGACAGAGAAAAAGTGGCGGCGCTTTTCAGAAAATACGAATTCAGGACCCTGGCCAAAGAGTTTTCGAGCCAGCCGGATCTGTCGGCAAAAGATTACCGGCTGATAACGGAAACAGGTGAGATCGAGGCGCTTGTGTCGGATCTTGAAAAGCGTGACATCTTTGCGGTGGACACCGAGACAACGGCGAAAAATCCAATCCGGGCGGATCTTGTGGGAATTTCATTTTCCTTCAAAACGGACCAGGCCTTTTATATTCCGGTCGGTCACCGCAAAACCGAGACGGCTCAGCCGGACAAAGATACGGTGCTGGAGATGCTGAAACCCCTGCTGGAAAACCGGGAAATAAAAAAAGTCGGGCAGAATATAAAGTATGACTATATTGTGTTTTACCGGAACGGTATCGACATGCAGGGGATTGGTTTTGATACCATGATCGGATCCTACCTGGACAACCCGTCCATACGGGGTCACAGCCTCGATCAGATTGCCATGAACCTGTTCGGGTACAAAACCATCTCTTATGAAGAACTGGTGGGAAAGGGCAAAAACCAGGTCGGTTTTCACGAACTGGATGCCTCTCTGGCAGTCAATTATGCCTGTGAGGATGCCGATCTGACTTTCAGGGCCTACAGCGTTCTGGAGGACAAACTGGCGGCATCGGGGCTGTCGGAGCTGATGGAGACCATAGAGATTCCGCTGCTGCCGGTTCTGGCGGCAATGGAAATGGCCGGGATAAAGGTGGACCGGCAAAAGCTGGCCGATTTGTCGCAGGATTTCAGCGACCGGCTTTTGGTGATTGAAAAAGAGATATACGATCTGGCCGGCAGGGAATTCAATATCAATTCGTCCCAGCAGCTCGGGGAGATTCTGTTTGATGAGCTGAAGCTGCCGGTGGTGAAAAAGACAAAAAAGACAAAGGGGTATTCCACGGATGTGGACGTACTGCAGCGGCTCTCCAGGGAGCATGAACTGCCGGAAAACATACTGAAATACCGCAGCATTGTCAAACTCAAATCCACCTATGCCGATGCATTGATGGAACTTATAAACCCGGTCACCGGCAGGATTCATACTTCTTTCAACCAGACCGTCACGGCGACCGGCCGGCTGAGTTCCTCTACCCCGAATCTTCAGAATATCCCGGTCAGAACCGAAGAAGGGCGGAAAATAAGGGCGGCCTTTGTACCGGAAGCGGGGCATGTGTTTGTTTCAGCCGACTATTCCCAGATAGAGCTGCGGATTCTGGCTCATTGCGCCGAGGACGAGATCCTGATCGATGCATTCAGCAAGGGAGAGGATATCCATGAGAGAACGGCAGTGGAGGTGTTCGGTACCGTACCGGAGCAGGTGACAGAAGAGCTGCGGCGGCAGGCAAAGGCGATCAATTTCGGTATCGTTTACGGTATGAGCGCGTTCAGGCTTTCGAACGATCTCGGTATCAGCAGAAAGATGGCACAGAACTGTATAGACAGTTATTTTAAACGGTACGCCGGTGTAAAGGCGTTTATTGACAAAACCATTGAAACGGCCAGGGAAACAGGCGAGGTCAAAACACTTTTCGGCCGCAAAAGAAACGTTGCGGAAATCAACGCCGCCAATACCAATACAAGGCGGTTTGCTGAAAGAATCGCCATTAACGCGCCCATTCAGGGCAGTGCCGCCGATCTGATGAAACTTGCCATGATCAAAATGTACAAGACATTGAAAGAACACCGTCTGAAGGCTGAAATGCTGTTATCCGTGCACGATGAAATTATATTCGAGGTGCCGGAAGAAGAGATCGGTCCCGTAATCGAACTTGCAAAGCGTGTAATGGAAAACATAATGGTGTTGAAAGTGCCGCTTCAGGTCAATATCGGGACCGGCATGAACTGGGCGCAGGCACATTAAAAAAAGTTTGGACGACGGACGGGAAAGGGGTTAATTCTCATGAAGGAGTGTATCGGCCTTGTGGTGAAATCCGATCCCAGAGCGGAAAAGAAAGCTGAAGAGATCAGGCAGTATCTGGGGGACCGCTGCAAAAAGATTGACAGCACAAAACCGGCGGCACCGGATGTGTTTTCCGATATCTTCTGTATCGTCGTGCTGGGAGGCGACGGCACATTTCTAAGCGTGGCCCGTTTCCTGGCCGACCGCGACATTCCGTTGATGGGCGTCAAGTTCGGCGAGGTGGGATTCCTTGCGGAAACGCTCGAAGAAAAGCTTTTTCCCGCCCTTGACGCGCTTATGAACGGTGACTATTCAGTTGAGAGACGGGTTCGGCTGCGGGTGACGGTAGAGCGCGAGGGAACCCAAAAAAAAGCCACCGATGTCCTCAATGACGTGGTGATCAACAAATCGGCCCTGTCCAGGCTGGCGGCGTGCAATGTCTATATTGATACAACCTATCTGACCACTTACAGGGCGGACGGGCTTATTGTGGGGACGCCCACCGGGTCTACGGCATATTCACTGGCGGCAGGGGGCCCTGTCATTCATCCGGCCGTGCCGGGGATCATACTGACCCCGATATGCCCGTTCACATTAACCAACCGGCCGCTTATCATACCGGATTCAGCTGTCATTGAGATCCGTCTGACTGACACCCCCACCGATATCATGCTGACATTCGACGGTCAGGAAGGCGTGAATGTCGATGCCGCCGACAGGATTCACATAAAAAAAAGCGACAATGATCTGAAAATGATATCCATGAAAGATCAGAATTATTTTAACGTGCTCAAAGCAAGGTTGATGTGGAGCGGCGGAAAATCCTGATCTGGGTTTGCCTGTTATTTTAGTTGCCTTTTTCACGGCCGGCCGGCGGGCAGACTTTTATCAGACCCGGCATAACAGTGTTTCTCCCGCTCAATTTGGCCTTGTAAAGCATGGTATCGGCATCGGCGATAAGTTTGTTCATATCCGTAGCAGGTGTAAAGCTGGCGACACCGAAACTTGCCGTTACCCTGATGTCGTGGGATTCGGTTTTCACAGGCGTCTCTGCGATGATGCTTCTGAGCCGGTTGGCCAGTTCGATTGCCATGGGCTTGTCCGTCTCCGGCAGAACGGCAATGAATTCCTCTCCCCCGTATCGCGCCAGAATATCGCCGGCCCGGATATTGTTCCGGATAAGGGCGACCACTTTCTGGAGAACCAGATCGCCAATCGGGTGGCCGTAAGTATCATTGATATGCTTGAAATGATCGATATCCACCATGAACATTGCCAGGCGGTTTTTATGCCGGGAGCTGTTGGCGACCTCTTTTTTCAGCTGATTCTCCAATTCGCGCCGGTTGTAGCACCCGGTCAACGGATCGATAACAGCGGCATCGGTGAGCCGCTCGATATCCATCTGTCTGGACAACGCGACCTGTGTGCTTTTCAGAATGATGTTTATCACTTCGTCATGCCAGTCAGACAGGCCCTTGTCCGGGAGAATGTATATTTTGGCTTTAAAATCGGTGCCGTCCAGACCGTAGGAGATGAGATGCGCCATTGAAAAACGGATGTCGTTTTCCGGTGAATTGACGGGATGGTTGAGATAGTTGAGCTTGCAGCGGTCGGTGAGTGAAAAATCATTTAAAATGACGTCTTCAAGGGAGCTTCTGTAAATTTTGGGATCCAGCCAGACATCGATGGTGTCGTTTTTCCGGGAAACAAAACCGAACAGACGGTAATTCAGAATGTCCTTGAGGCACCGTGCCAGTTCGTTTATGATGGCCTCGAAACTCTCTTTTTTGTTGAGCTCGATAATATAGCTGGTCAGCCGCTTGTGATCTGTCTGCCTGATGATGGAATTGTACAGAGCAGAAATAACGGTGGATATGCTTTTGTATATTTTTTTTTGGGGCATCTTTTCCCTTTCCTTTTGAACAGATTGCCAGTGTTTTCTGGAAAGGTTTTGCAATTATGGTGCCAGCAATGGATGCCACCGAAATTATTCATTCAATTCAATTGGTTATATTGAAACAGATAAAATTAAACGAAAACCGGTGGAAAAAGTTGCCCGCCTCAGGTGTTGAATTTTTGACAATTTTACAGGGTGCCCCTGAGCCCGATTTCAGAAGCCACAGTTCTCATGCCGGTTATGGTTTCGGTGATAAGGCGGGACCGCTCCATATCAAGCATTCGGGCGCCTTCATCAATGATGGATCGGTCAACACCGGCGGCAAAACTTTTGTCTTTCCACTTTTTATTCACGGATTTGGCTTTCAGATCGAGAATGCTTTTTGACGGGCGGACAAGGGCGGTACTGGCGATAAGGCCGGTCAGTTCGTCAACTGCATACAGGGTTTTTTCAAGATCGGTTTCCGGTTTTACATCCGAACAGATGCCCCATCCATGGCTTTCAACCGCCCGGATATAGTCGGCGGGCCATCCGGCTTCAGATAGAATTTCCCGGCTTTTAATACAGTGGGCTTCCGGGTACAGTTCATAGTCAAGATCATGGACAAGTCCGATAATACCCCACTTTTCCGGGTCTTCATTAAAAAGACCGGCAAAATGCCGCATAACGGCTTCAACAGAAAGGGCATGCCGGATATGCCCATCCTGGCGATTGTACTGTTTCAGCAGTTCGAAGGCTTCTTCTCTCGTCGGGATATCATCAGTCATAACGCATTCCTTGTAAATTGCTTTTCATTTTGTTTGAAATTGTGTAGAATTCTGCATAGCCGTATTTGGGCGAGATGTCAACTGTATAATGAAAAGAGCGAAAGAGAATTCAATGGAGATGTTACGGACAGCTGCCCAGGCGCGTGAATGGGTTGACACGGTAAAAAAGAGAGAAGAGCGTATATGTCTGGTCCCGACAATGGGGTATTTTCACGCGGGTCATCTTTCTTTGATGCGGACCGGCAGGGAATACGGGGACCGGCTTGTGGTGAGCCTGTTCGTGAACCCGGCGCAGTTTGGTGAAAATGAGGATCTGGCAGGATACCCTGTTGATATATCAAGGGATCTTGAGCTTGCCGGCGGGGAAAATGTGGATGCTGTTTTTATGCCGGACAGGGCGGAAATGTATCCGGAAGGATTTCAGACCTATGTCGAACTGACAGCGCTTCCGGCACACCTTTGCGGGCTTTCACGGCCGGTTCATTTCAGAGGTGTCGCCACGATTGTCGCCAAACTGTTCAATATATTGAGACCGGATACAGCCGTTTTCGGCAGAAAGGATTATCAACAGCTCCAGGTCATCCGCCGGATGGTGAAAGACCTGAATTATCATATCCAAATTGTCGGTGCGCCGATTGTCCGGGAGCAGGACGGGCTGGCCATGAGCTCGAGAAACACCTATCTGTCGTCCCGGCAACGCACATCCGCCGTAAGCCTTTCAAAAGCACTGGCGCAGGCGGCGGAAAAGATCTTGGACGGGACAACCAGCCCTGATGCCGTTGAAAACGAGACAAAGGCCTTTATACGGCGCTTTCCGGAAACCGCGATCGATTATGTGAAAGTGTGTGATCCAGCGACCCTGGCGCGTGTGACAAAGATCGACGGGCCTGTCCTGATAGCGCTTGCCGTTAAAATAGGGGGCACACGCCTGATCGACAACCGCATTGTCAATCCAGCACAATAATCACGCGGCATTTTTTTAAAAAGGCGTGCCGTTCCGCTGCTTTCTCTATCTTGTGGGCATCTGAATTTTTGAGAACAATACAGGCATTCTTGTCACCGCCCTTTCGCAACCCTTTAAGAACAAGGGGATTGTGGCCGACTCTTTTATCGGTGACGGCTTTTTCCATGCTGCAAAGGTATTTGCAGACACCGTACTGGACCGCGTATTCTCTGCTGATAAAAAGAGAACCGTAAATTTCTTCGCCATTCTCGCTGATGATAACCGGATACAGAACAGGGGAGAAATCAAGCTCTCTTGCATCCACCACAAGCCCTGTATGAATGATGGTTTTGTTGATTTTTTCGTCCGCAGCCGGCGCCTCTTTCGATTCCATCGGGGTTATTTGGGGTATCTGCCGGATTTCATCCGGCAGGGCCAGCTGAAGATAACCGCCAAAGATGGATGTTTCGATGACAATTTCCATTGCCCCGTCCGATGTGTAATGCTGACGCGCAACCACAGCATCGCCGGCTGTTTTTTCAATACCCGCCAGCAGCTTGTCGTTAGCGGACAGATATGCGGCAACGCTTTGCCGGTTCAGTTCGATCCGTTTCAGTATATGAATCAGGTTTTTCACCGCATCCGCTTTGGCGGCCCCGGCTATGGTGTCGGGCAGGCTGCTGTGGTCTTTTTTAAGGGGCGCCGCCTGACCGCGGGCGGAAACAGTGCCGGTACTCCAGTTTACACGGCCGTGATCGAACCGGGTAATACATTGATGATCGGAACAGAGCGCTGTGTTTGTGTATCCGAATTGGAAGACAAGGGACAGGGAAAAAAACAATATGAAAAAAAACGGGCGGTTGGATGGTTTTGGCGGCGTTTTATTCATGGCGGTCGTCTTTCTGAAATATGTCAAACCCCATTCCGGTTCCGGAATATTCAGTCATTAAAATATAAACATGCAGCATAACAGCGAATGCGTGCATGTTCAAGCGGTCGTCAAAAATGTTGTTACAATAAAATCCGCAAGCGTATCCGTATCGTCCGGATGAAAAACAGGGATACCGCTTCCCGGTGTAAAGCCCGAATCAGTCACAAACGCCGCCAGTGTATGATCCGACATGCATAACGGGGATTGGTGCAAAGCGGCCTGCCTGAAAATTTCGATTTTGGGAAAAGCGCCTCTTTTGAGCCCTTCAACCAGCACAATATCCATATCCCCCAGGTGAGCCTGAATGGCCTCTTGAAAATTGCTACCGTCAAAATCCTTGACAAGTCCGATTCTTCCGGGAGAAATAACGAGAGTGGCATCCGATCCGGCTGTTTTGAGCCGCCAGGAGTCTTTGCCCTTTTTATCCATTTCAAATCCTTTGTGGGCATGTTTGACACTCCCGATTCGATACCCCCTGCCCTTCAGCAGACGGATAAGTTTTTCCATCAGGGTGGTTTTTCCGGAGCCGGATTTTCCAACTACGGATACAATTGTTGTTTCCATCATCGTCTTCGGTGTTGTTAAAGCCCGCTTTATCGGTAAGGCAGCGAGTTAAAATAAGTTGTGCATATTGCGCCGAATTTTTATTTGTTTTCAAGGCGGGACAAGGTGCGCATAACGAGCTATGTAAACCTTGTTCCAACGAAGAAAACAGCTAAAAAGGCAAGCAAGATGTGTACGTTATTTTCACTTGCTGCCTAAATAGTGTATTGGGTCCATAGTAGAGATAGAGTTTATAAAAAATAATGTCAAGGATTTTGCCAAATGAAACAACAATATGGTATGACAATAACGGGCGGAATGCCGCATGGAAAAAACCGGCGGAAGGGGGTGGGGGCAATCCCGTGTTAACGCCATTCCCCAAAGGAGATTCAAAATGAGCAAACTGTTGTCGACAAAGGAGGTCGCCGCTTTTTTAAAAGTGAATGAAAAAGTCGTGTATTCCCTTATTTCCGAAAAAGGTCTGCCGGCCACAAAAGTGACGGGTAAATGGCTTTTTCCCCGGGACCTGGTTGAGCAATGGATACAGGCAGGAACGGTCAACTACCCGGAATCATCCGCCAGGCTTCCCGCCTATCATGGACTTGTCCTCATCGCCGGCAGCAACGACCTGCTGCTTGATAAGACCGTGTCCTTTTTTAACGGCAGGTTCAAGGATCACCTGGCCATGTTCGGTTTTACCGGCAGTATGGGGGGCATTCTGGCGCTGAAAAAGAATTTGTGTCATATGGCATCCAGCCACCTGGTTGCGGATAACAAAGAGTATAATTTTCCCTATATATTTGAAAATATGGACAAAACCCCTGCCGTCATAAATTTCTGCTGGCGGGAGCAGGGCGTTCTGGTGAAAAAGGGAAATCCCTTTGATCTCAAGTCGGTTTCGGATCTGGGGAAACAGGGAGTCCGGGTGGTGAACAGGGGGCTGAACACCGGAACCCGTCAACTTTTTGACAGAAAGTTGGCGGCGGCGGGACTCAAAGGAGCGGATATTACCGGTTACGACCATGAGGTGGCCAAGCATGCCGATGTCGGATTTGAAATCCTTTCGGGAAAGGCGGATGCCGGGCCGGCGATCCGGCCGGTGGCCCGGATGCTCGATCTGGATTTTGTTCCGCTTTGCTGGGAGCGGTTCGATCTCATCATATCAAAGGAGCGGTTCTTTGATAAAGGGATTCAGCTGTTTCTGGGGCTTGTAAAAGATCCGTTTTTCAGAAGCGCGGCTGAAAAATTAGGTGGGTACGACATCTCAACGGCCGGGGAAATTGTTTATCCCGAACAACCGGAAGCGTCCCGCTGATATTATCGTATCCGGCAGTTTTCAACAAATCTGTCGGCAATGGTTTTAAATGATGCCAGTTCGGTCGGTGAAATATGCCGGTCCGCCGTTTTCAGGAAAGCGGGATCCAGGACACGGGTAGTCCGGCTTAACGGCTGAAGCGTGTAGTTTGCCGCTCCCTGTATCATGCGGCCGATTTTTTCCATCCCTGTTTCATCCGTAAAAGGACGAAGACAGGTTGTCCTGAATTCATAGGCCGGCGCTTTTTCCATTATAAGGGCAATGCTTGTTTTGATCAGATCCATGTCAACCTTTACCCCGGCCGCCTGGGCATAGGTTTCCGGCGCGCTTTTAATATCCATGGCCACGAAATCGATGTCTCCTGTATCCAGAAGCGCATTCAGGGTATCCGGACAGCTGCCGTTCGTATCCAGTTTAACGGCAAATCCCATCTGTTTGACGCGACGGCAGAAACCGGAGAGAAACTTCTGAATACAGGGTTCCCCGCCGGTAATAACGACACCGTCCAAAAGCCCGGTTCGCTTCTGAAGAAAGGAAAAAATCGCTTCTTCACCCATAACGGTCTTGTGTGCCGCGTCCGGCGCATGGACAAGATCCGGGTTATGGCAGAAGGGGCACCGGAAATTGCAGCCTGATGTAAATACCACACAGGCCGCTTTCCCGGGATAGTCAATAAAGGAGTTTTTCTGCAGACCGCCGATTTTCATAATGGATAAGACATCAGGCCACTTTGAACGTTTTGCGAATGGTAAATTCGCTCTGCTTGCCGTTGTTCCACTGTTTGACAGGTCTCAAATACCCCACAACCCGTGAATACACCTCGGTTTCGTTGCCACACTTGTCACACCTCGGGTGCTCACCTGGAATGTACCCATGGGAGGGGCATACGCTGAAAGTGGGGGTGATGGTAAAGTACGGCAGCCTGAAATTGGTGGATACTTTGTGAACAATGTTTTTCACCGTTTCAAGTTCCCGGATCTCCTCTCCTACGAACAAGTGAAGTACGGTACCGCCGGTGTACCTTGTCTGAAGCTCGTCCTGAAGCTGCAGTGTTTCAAAAAGGTCATCCGTATAATTGACAGGCAGATGGGTGGAATTGGTGTAAAAAGGTTCGTGGCCTTCACGGTACTCGTTTTCGTTGGCGCACAGAATATCGGCATGGTTGGCCTTGTCCATCATAGCGAACCGATAAGTTGTGCCTTCAGCCGGCGTGGCTTCCAGGTTGAAAATTTCGTCGGTTTTTTCCTGCAGTGTTTCGATCCGCTGCCGGATATGGTCCATTGCTTTGACGGCAAATGCCTGTCCGGTGTCGGTTCCGATATCCTTTCCCAGAAAATTGAGGCACGCCTCGTTCATGCCGAGAAGTCCAATGGTGGAAAAGTGGTTTTTCCAGAAGTAGCCGGTCCGTTCTTTCACCTGTCTCAGATAGAACTTGGAATAGGGATAAAGTTCGCCTTCGGTAAATTTTTCCAGGATTTTTCGTTTGGTCATAAGAGAGTCGGCGGCAAGTTGAATGAAGGTGTCCAGTTTTTCAAAAAAATCGGTTTCATTTTGCGCCCGGTATCCGATACGCGGCAGATTAAGGGTGACCACACCAATGGAACCGGTCAGGGGGTTGGCACCGAACAGCCCCCCGCCCCGTTTTCGCAGTTCCCGGTTGTCGAGTCTCAGACGGCAGCACATGGAACGGGCATCTTCAGGGGACATGTCCGAATTGATAAAGTTTGAAAAGTACGGTATGCCGTACTTTCCCGTCATCCGCCAGATATTTTCGAAATACGGGTTGTTCCAGTCAAAATCCGCGGTGATATTGTAGGTGGGGATGGGAAAAGTAAACACGCGGCCTTTGGCGTCGCCTTCCATCATGACTTCGGCAAAGGCGCTGTTGATAATGTCCATCTCTTTCTGGAATGCGCCGTAGGTTTCGGTAATATACGCCCCGCCGACAACCGCCGAACTGTCTTTGAGATTGGACGGTACGCTCAGATCCATTGTGATGTTGGTAAAAGGGGTCTGAAACCCCACCCGCGTCGGAATGTTGATGTTGAAGACAAATTCCTGGAGCGCCTGTTTGACCTCTTTGTAACTGAGGTTGTCAAACCGGACGAACGGGGCCAGCATGGTGTCGAAATTGGCCATGGCCTGGGCACCGGCGGCTTCTCCCTGGAGTGTATAGAAAAAGTTGACGATCTGGCCCAGCGCGCTTCTGAAATGTTTCGGCGGGGCGCTTTCCACCTTGCCGGCGACCCCCTTGAACCCTTCGAGCAGAAGATCCTTAAGGTCCCAGCCCACGCAGTAAACAGACAAAAGGCTTAAATCGTGAATATGGATATCCCCGGTGTAATGCGCATCTCTGATCTCCGGGGGATAAATTTTGTTGAGCCAGTACTCCGCCGTGATATCCGAGGAAATAAAATTGTTCAGTCCCTGGAGCGAGTAGCTCATGTTGCTGTTTTCTTTGACCTTCCAGTCCATCCGCCGAATATAACTGTCCATCAGGTCGACGTTCTCCTTGACGGCAATCCGACGAAGCTGGTTGTGCTGCTCCCGGTAGAGGATGTACGCCTTGGCGGTTTTGTAAAACGGCGAGTCAAGCAGCACTCTTTCTACAATATCCTGGATCTCTTCAACTTCAGGGACAGGCCCCAGCCTGAGATCCCTTGCCAGTGAAACGACTTTCAACGTGAGTTTTTTCGCCTCCCGCATATCGAATTCGCCTGTGGCATCACCGGCCTTTGCAATTGCGTCGGTTATCTTGGATGAATCAAATTCCACTATCGTGCCGTTTCGTTTCTTTATCCGGTCAAACATACATTCTCCTTGAAATCAAAACTGGTTTGTTCTATTATTAAAGCAACGGATTTCAGACAAGAAACCGTTTCACTACTGCTAATTTAGTCAATATGTTGTTTGCTGTCAAGGGAAAAAATCTATATATTGTGTTTTTAATGCGTCTGCCATCCAATTTTAATCCAAGCGTCACACAACCATTTCGGGGACACCCATGACGTTCGACACCCCTCCCTTTTTCAGAAGAGCCATCATTCCCTGGTACGACTCAAATGTGGTATGCGCTGTGTTGATCCTTTTGTTTCTGGCCGTGTTTGCCTTTTCTGTCATCGGAATCAGGACCGCTTTGTTCATGAAATCCGGCAGCACGGTTTTATGGGTGCCGTCACTTCTCGGGGGGCTGTCGTTTTTTCTGGTGATGCGGATTCTTATAAGGCTTTTAAATCGAAAGAAGAACAGCTGATGTGCGGAAGCAGTATTTCGAGGAGATGGTGAACGATTTTGGCCGTTACGCCCCAGACCGTCACCTCTTCATACGGGTACAAGAGGTCGGATATGGCCGGCACGTGACGGTTGAATCCCTTTACCAGATGCGTATGCAGAAGATGGTGAAACGGTATTTCAACGGTTCTTGAAATTTCGGACGGGTCAAACCGCAATGTGCCTTTTTGGTTCCATATGCCGGCAAAGGCTTTTATTTCCGTGTGGTTTATCGTGACAAAGTGGCCGAGCGACCCGAGAACTGCCACATTGGCAGCGGATATGTTCATCTCTTCTTCAAGTTCCCGCAAAGCGGTGGCCTCTCGTGACAGGTCGGAGCTGTCGCTGTGTCCACCGGGAAACGCCATCTGGCCCCGCCATGGGTAACCGCTGACATCGGCCTTTTCAATAAACAGCAGGTAGGGCAGTTCCCTGAAAATGAACAGGGCGATGACACTTGCCGGTTTGAGGGAAGCCGCGGCCGGCGGTCCGGGATGCCGGGCGCCGGTTACGGCTTTTTCAAGCATCTCCCGGCTCAGTGCATGGGGGGTATCAGCTGGTGCAGTCGGCATTTTATATATCGGCCATATCGGACAACCGGTCCTTTTGTTTCCGGTGCCATCTGTAAAAGGTCAGGCTTTCAGTCGGGCATAACCGGGTATTGTCCCACCTTGGCATGAAAAAGGTTCCTGTTATAAAGCGTGACACTTCTTTCTGCGCCGTTGAAAAGCGTCTTACGCCTCTATCTATTGTTACTGCCGGATCCGGATTATACAACAAATTGGCGATGAAATCAAAAAAACTTGACTTGGCAAGCGGTTGTGTCATATTGTACTAAAAAAGCTGAAACCAGATGCGAATTTGTTTTACAAAGGGGCTCGAGGATAAAAGTATGTTTATCGTGGGAAATTTTTTTAGTGCAGTGGCCGTTGTACTGGATTGGGGTCTGACCATTTACATGTGGATACTCATAGCAAGCGCCATCCTTTCCTGGGTGAATCCCGATCCGTACAATCCGATTGTCAGATTTCTGCACAACGCTACCGATCCGCTGCTCTATCAGATCAGGAAGCGGATACCGGTAAATTTCGGCGGACTGGACATCTCTCCGGTCATCGCCATTCTGGGTATCGTGTTTATTCAGCAGTTTGTCGTGAAAAGCCTTCACAGACTGGCGCTTTCTTTTTCATAACCGTTTCAAAAAGAGGGACAAATGGGGATTACACCGGCTGTAATCAGGCAAAAGGAATTTAAAGGGAAATTCAGGGGACTTGATGTTCAGGAGGTGGATACCTTTCTTGAAGAGGTGGCAAAAGAGGTTGAATCGCTCAATGACCGAGTTGAAAAGCTGAATCAGGAGAGCCACAGGCTGAAGCTGGAAAACAGGGGATTCAGGAAGCGGGAAAGCGCCATGAAAAAGGCCATGATTCAGTCCCAGAAAGTACTGGATCAAATGAAGGACAATGCGGAGAAGTCTTCCAAAATTATTATTGCCGAAGCAGAGGCACAGGCGGAAAAGATACTGAACAGGGCCCACAAAAGGCTTTCCCAGCTCCACAGCGACATAACCGAACTCAAGCGGCAGCGCATGCAGCTCGAAATGCAGATCAGTTCCATTATTGAATCGCATTCAAAAATGCTGGAAATGATGAAGGAGGAAAACAAGGCTGCCGATGAAACAGATGCGACATTAAAGTTTATCAAGCAGGGATGATATGCGGCGGTATGCTGCATGTGTTGGAGGATGGATAATTTATGGCCGAAATTGACGCTTTTTTCAAGCTGATGCATGAACAGGGGGCGTCGGATTTGCACCTCTCTTCGGGACATCAGCCGGCATTAAGACTTCATGGCGATATCGAGCGGGTAAAGTATGACACGCTCTCCAGTGATAAACTGCGGAAGCTGCTGTACGAAATTACACCTGAAGAGAAGATAAAGGAGTTTGAAGAGACAGGGGATGTGGATTTCGGATACGACATTCCCGGTCTGGCCCGTTACCGGGCCAACTATTTTCTTCAGAATAACGGCATCAACGCGGTTTTCCGGGAAATCCCCAGTGAAATATCCTCGGTCCGGGACCTGGGGCTTCCGTCGGTAATTGCGCGGCTGGCGACACTGCCCAGGGGACTCGTTCTGGTCACGGGCCCCACCGGCAGCGGCAAGTCGACCACGCTGGCCGCAGTCATTGACGAGGCCAACCAGATCAGAAAGGACCATATCATTACGATCGAGGATCCCATAGAATTTGTCCACAAGAGCAAAAACTGTATTATCAATCACCGGGAAGTGGGCCGGCACACGCGGACCTTTTCCACAGCGCTGAGAGGGGCCCTGCGGGAGGATCCGGACATAATTCTCGTGGGTGAGCTGCGGGATCTGGAGACCATTTCGCTGGCCATCGAGGCGGCCAACACGGGGCACCTGGTCTTCAGTACCCTCCATACCTCCAGCACGATCAAGACGATCGACCGTATTATCGAGGTGTATCCGCCGCAGGAACAGCCCCAGATACGGTCTTCACTGGCTGACAGCCTGAGAGCCGTCGTGGGACAGAGTCTTTTCAAGCGGATCGATATAAAGGGGCGGTGTGTGGCGCTTGAAATACTGATCGCCACCCCGGCCGTCAGAAACCTGATAAGAGAGGCCAAAAGCCACCAGATTCCGTCAATGATACAGACAGGAAAACAGTACGGTATGCAGCTCATGGACGATTCCATCATGGAGCTTTTCAAAAAGAGCTGGATCGGTGCTGAAGAAGCCTATTCAAAAGCCCACGACAAATCCAACTTCCGCTCGTTTCTGAAAACGCAGCCGGCCGATTTCACGGAGGCGTAGCGCCGAACAGGGAGGACAGAGAGTGTACAAGAAAGAGGTTGACTACATTTTCCTGAAAATGCTGGATGCCATGCCCAACATTTCCGATTTCAATTTTACCCCGGGCAAACCGCTTCAGGTCGAGTCCGACGGAATCCTGCACCCGGTGAAGATGCAGCCGGCGTTCAAGGAGCTGACCCCTTATCAGACGGAAATCATTGCACTCACGCTGATCAACAACGACCGGAAACTCACGGAAACGCTTTTGGCAAGGGGGTCCTGCGATTTCAGTTACCAGCTCCAGGACAAGGTCCGTTTCAGGGTGAACGTGTTTTCACGGTCGGGAAAATATTCCATCGCCATGAGAAAGCTGGAAGCCACCATCCCCACCATTGAGGCCCTGGGTCTCCCGGAAATCTTTCATAAAATTACCGAGGAAAAAAACGGCATCGTATTTTTCACGGGCGCAACCGGCGTGGGGAAAACAACTTCGCTTGCCGCCATCCTGGACAAGATCAACGAAACAAAAGCATTCCATGTCATCACCCTTGAAGATCCCATCGAGTATCAGCATCCCCAGAAGAAGTGCACCTTCAACCAGAGAGAACTGGGCATGGACTTTGACACGTATGCCAGCGGGCTGAGGGCGGCGCTGCGTCAGGCGCCGAAAATCATTCTTCTGGGCGAGATGCGGGACCGGGAGAGTGTGGAAATCGGCATGACCGCGGCAGAGACGGGGCATCTTGTATTTACAACCCTGCACACGGTGGACGCCGGCCAGACCATCAACCGGATTATCGGCATGTTTTCCACGGAAGAGGAACGGCAGATCCGGATCAGACTGGCGGATACCCTGAAATGGGTCGTGTCCCAGAAGCTGCTGCCCCGCACGGACGGCGGCCGGATCGCCGCCTTCGAGATCCTGACCACCAGTCTCCGGGTCAAGGAGTCGATCCTTCACGGGGAATCCGAGGGCAAGACCTTTCAGGAGATCATCCGGGACGGGAAAACCAGGGGCATGATCACTTTTGACGAATACATCGTCACCCTTTACGAGCAGGGATACATCTCCGATGAGGTGGCCAACGCCTATGCCGCCCGGAAAGATATTGTGGGGCGCAGTATCGATCTGATCAAAACATCGCGGGGCGAGATGACCACCCGGATCGAATCCCTTGAAATAGACCACGATTACAGGGAGAAACGCACCTCATGAAGATAACCTGTATAAGCTGCCAGGCCAAGTTCAACATCCCCGACGAAAAACTGCCCAGGGACAAGAACGCGTACATCAAGTGCCCCAAGTGCCACTCCAGTATCAAGGTGCCGTCCTACAAGGTGGAAGCGGAATCCCGTGACGTGATCCTTTCCCGGATGTTCCAGACCCAGCAGCTGCCCGAGGAGGAGAAGAAAGCCCTCGTGTGCATCAGCGATGCCGCCGCCCTGAAACATGTGACAGATACCCTCAAAGGGAACCAGTACTTTCTGGAGAGCCCGGACAACTCGGCATCGGCTATCAAGCTGATGGCATTTTACAGTTTCGACGTGATCGTGATCGATGAAACGTTTGAAGAGGGTGGCGGCTTCAAGAGTTTGATGAAAGAGATCAACGCCCTTGACCTGTCTTTGAGAAGGCGGACCTGCGTGGTCCTCCTGAGCCGTAAAATCAAGTCCGGCAACAGAATGATCGCTCTGAACCAGAGCGTGAACCAGGTGGTCAATTTCAGTGATATCAAACAATTCGAAGCGTATCTTATGGGCACGTTAAACAGGGACAAACACCTGTACAGCGTGTACCGGGAATCCATGCGCGCCACCGGCCGTCTCTAAGCCTGCGGGAAGACAGACCGGCGCCGGTACGCCCGCCGTTGAAAAATCGCCCTTTTTGGTATATAACCGTCGGCATGACCGCATTTCCGTTCACAGAAAAAAAATTTTCCCGTCTCGCCTTTTCAACTCAGCACAAGTGGGTTATCAAATGGCTGGGTGCCGTATACGGCCGGCTTACGGCCAACAGGATTTCTGCCCGGTCCATTGAAACGGTTTATTCGGAGTACTGCATGGTTCTGAAATGGATGAACGAAAATCCCCCTGGAAAACCTGACTCTCCGTCGTACCGGGACTGGCTGGAATTTTTTTCAAACGCTGTCCACTTTCACAGGGTGAAAGCCGGTTTTGCCCCGGAAGACGGTGACCTCCTGCTCCCTGTGCGCCGGCATGACAGTACAGAAACCCGGATAAAAGAGGTGCCGTATGAATACCACATGGCACTGGATGGACTCAGGAGCCTGTTTAATGTCGGATCGATTTTCAGGCTATGCGATGCGGCCGGATTCAGATCCCTCATTGCCGGGGGCGGCGGATTCGGCATCGACCATCCGGCGGTGAAAAAGTCTGCCATGGGGGCGGACAGGTGGGTGGTATCCGAAAAAACGGATGACCTGGCAACGATGCTGGAAGGGAAAAAACAGGAAGGCGCGTCCGTAATAGGGGTTGAAACAGTGGAGGGCACGGTCAGTTATACGGATTTCAAGTGGCCGGACAAGGGCGTTGTGGTGATGGGCAACGAGGAGTACGGCATTTCGAAACATGTGCTGGCGGTTTGCGACAGTTGTGTGCATATTCCCATGTTCGGCCGGAAAAATTCGGTTAATGTGGCCAATGCGGCCTCGGTCATCATGTTTCATGTAGCGGTTCATTTCAGTACCAAACGAGAATAGAAGGGAAACAGGTAATGCTGAAATATTTTTTTAAAAAAGAACAGCAGGTGGAGAAACTGATCTACAGCTATCTGGATATTTTCGGGAAAATCCAGGAAAATTTTTACGACGCGTTCTTTTCATGCATTGAAAACCCGGCATGCGAGCGATTCGATTTTTTCGTGGACCAGACGGACAAGTATGAGTCCAAAGCGGATGATATCATCGATGAAGTGAACAATCTCATGTACGGCAAAGCACTGATTCCCGATTCCCGGGAGGATATCATGAACCTGCTTCTGGAGTTGGACAAGATACCCAGAAGCTTTGAAAAAATCCTTTTGATGGTCAAATACCAGAAGCTCGTCATCCCGCCGCCTCTGATCAGCGACATTGAAAACCTGAAAAAGATCAGCCTGGAGTCCTGCGATCTTCTGGCCGAACAGGTCGGACTTTTTTTAAAACGGAAAAAGGGCGTGCGGGACACCATGGGGATTATCGACAAAAATGAAAGCCGCTGTGACCATATTGAACGAAGGCTTGTGGCCCGGATATTCGACAGCGATTCAGAGATCGAGCCCTTTTTAAAGCTGCAGCTCAAAGAGCTCGTGCTGCGGCTGGGGGACATATCGGACCAGGCCGACCGGGCGGCGAAACTGGTGAACGTGCTCAAGCTGAAGAGGAGAGTCTGATGTTTTCCCTGCTGGGCGGGGTGTTCCTGGGCTGGTCGCTGGGGGCCAACGATGCCGCCAATATTTTCGGCGCAGCGGTCTCCTCCAAGATGATCCGGTTCACTACCGCGGCACTGCTCGGCGCCGTCTTTGTTATCGGCGGGGCTGTGGTGTCAGGGCAGGCCGGGATTGACACCCTCCGGCATCTCACCAGCTTCAGCCTCTCCCAGGCGGTGGTCTCCTCTGTGGCCGCGGCCATTACCGTGAGTATCATGACCCTTCTCCGGCTTCCCGTTTCCACTTCCCAGTCGGTGGTCGGGGCCATTCTGGGGATCAGTATACTGAACCGGCACCTCAATACGGCCGGCCTTGGAAAAGTCGTTCTCTGCTGGTTCGGCACACCGATCGGCGGGATGGTTATCGTGCTTGTGCTTTACAAGGTGATCAGCTTTCTGTACAACCGGCTGGATCTCAACCTGTTTACTTCGGATGTGTTGCTGCGGACGGGCCTTATCATTACGGGTGTTTACGGTGCCTATTCCCTGGGGGCGAACAATGTCGCCAATGTCACGGCGGTGTTTGTCGGCGCCGGCATGCTGAGCGTGTTTGAAGCGGCCCTGATCGGCGGGGCCAGTATCGCGCTGGGGATTATCACCTTCAGCCGGCCGGTCATGGAAACCGTGGGGAACCGTCTGGTCAAGCTGGATCCTTTTTCAGCCTTTATTGTCTCCCTCTCCCTTGCCGTTACCATTCACATATACACCCTCATCGGGGTGCCCGTATCCAGTTCCCAGGCGGTTGTCGGCAGTGTGCTCGGAATCGGTTTTGTGAAAGGCGTGAACACGGTCAAGAGGAAAACCCTGTGCAACATATTTCTCGCCTGGTTTCTGACCCCGGTGGTGGCATGTGCCTTCGCGCTTTTGATCACCTTTGTTTCCCATCTTCAGTACCTTCCCCCTCAGTAAAGCGTCCCGCAGCGATATTCGTTCATAAAACAACGTTCCGTTGCATAAGGTCAAGGGGCTTATTTGTGAGAACAGGTATATCCTTTTTACGGCCAGTCGATTGGCGGACCTGACAGACAGCGGTTTTTAAAAAGTCCAGGTCAAATTTCGCGGTTTTCCTGTATTGTTTTGATGATCCGGGCAATTTTGTCGTCTGCGGTATCGGCATCCAGGGTGCAGCCGCCTGCGCCGGCGTGTCCGCCGCCCCCGAATTTCAAAAGCAGCCGGCCGATGTTCACCCGCAGCTTGTCGTTGAAGATACTCTTCCCGATACCGACCATCACCTTGCTCGTGTCCCTCTGATTGTAATTGATTTTGATACTGGCGATGATTTCGGGAAAAAGGTAATAGGAGAGAAACTTGTTGCCCGAATAGATCAGCGGGGTTTCCACCGATCGGAAGTCGGTTATGGAAACATTCCGTTCGATTTTGGTGTATTTTTTCAAAAGATCTTCATACAGGGCGTTCTCTTCTGTTGCCTGGGCGATCCGCCTTGACACGTCGTCGTCCGCCAGCACCGTGTCAATATCCTTCCGGCTCAAAAGGGAAACCAGCCTTTCCCAGTAATCGGCATCCGAGACATGGTTGTTTTTTACGGTCATCGACAGGATGATATAGGGGTATTGTTCCGGGTGCACCACCTGGTCTTTGGTGAACCGGGCGGAATCGATGATGTCGGTATGATACACCAGTTCGTCAAAGTTGCCCGACAGCCGGTTTTTATCCTTATAGTATTCATACACGACCCCTGCGGCGGAGGGAGCGATTTTAAACGCTCCTGAAAAATCCTTCCCGGGCGGATTGGACACATGATGGTCGAACCACAGCCGGCAGCGATCGTCAAACGGCAGGTTGGCCATGATGTCATTTTCCTTTATGTCAACCGATCCGTTCTGTATCTCTCCGGGTTCAAGCCATCTGGTCGGCTCGGTGATTTCTTCGGCATCGCTGATCACCACCGCGCATGCGATCCCGTCAAAATCGGGTCTTGTCACTATTCTCATAATACCGGTTCATTTCCTTTCCAAGTCTGGTTGTATAAAAAACTGGCAATTTCTAACATGTATCAGGCTTTTTTACAACCGTTTTACAAGGCAGAATGGCGGGCGAACTGAAATAATGTGTTTGCCCGGAAAACTGGTGGTAATCGCGGTTTTCTGTCCGACAGGCAGGCACCGGATAAAAAAAGTAAAAATTGGTCCGATCATCTATTGACATGATCCTCTCATAAACGGTACAATGAACCCTGATCTGTGAAAAGCGCCAACAGGCGGAAATTATTGGTTGTTCCAAAACCGGGGGCTGTGCCCCCGGTACCAACCGTCAACGATTGAAACACGGACGTGTTTTTGTTCTTCCGGCCTACGGCCGGGCTTGGCAGAGATGCGGATGCATACATTCCAAGCCACCCGCTTTGCGGGTGGTCGTTGACTTTGAGCTGGTGCGGATGCACCAGAAAAAAAAGGAGGTGGCGGTTTTGTATTTACAGACGGTAGACGAAAACTGTTCCGGCTGCAGGACGTGCCTTTTGGCATGTGCACTGGAAAATTTCAGGGAAATCAACCCTGCCAAAGCGCTTCTCAGAATCCAGGGGCTTTTTCCGGCCCCGGGCACCTACCGGATCCATCTGTGTGATCAGTGCGGCGCCTGTGCCGAGATCTGTCCGGAGGAGGCGATCGCGTTGGAAGACGGGGTGTACCGGATTGACCCGGCCGCGTGTACCGGGTGTATGATGTGCGTCGAAGAATGTCCCCATGATGTGATCTGCTTCCACAAGGATTTTGATGCGCCGTTTAAGTGTACGCTCTGCGGTGCCTGTGCAGAGGCATGCCCGCGTGGGGCCATTCAAATGGTCGAGGAGAGTGGGGAAGCCATAGGAACAAAATAGAAAAGAGGTGACAACAATGTTATACGGATATGCCGGTTCAGTTTTACGGGTGGATCTGACATCGCGGACGGTTCAAAAGGACCCCCTTTCCGAGACGTTTGCCGACAAATATATCGGTGGCCGGGGCTTTGTGGCGCGGCTGCTGTATGATGAAATACCGGCGGGTATTGACCCGTTTTCCGAAGAAAATATCGTAGTGATGGCCACCGGTCCGTTAAGCGGGTATTATCTGCCGGGCAGCGGCAAAATACATTTCGGTACCAAATCACCGGCCACCTACGGGTATGCGGACGGCAATATGGGCGGCCATTTCGGCCCGGCGCTCAAGTATGCGGGCTACGACGTACTGATTCTCACCGGCAGGGCGGCGGAGCCGAGTTATCTTTTCATCCACGATGACACCGTGGAAATCCGGCCGGCCGGCGATTACTGGGGCAAGGGCTCCATTACCCTGGAAGCGGAGATGAAAGAGACACTCGGGGAAGACTTTGAAATCTGTACCATCGGCCCGGCTGCCGAGAACCGGGTGCGGTTTGCCTGCATCTCGCACGATTTCGGACGCCAGTGCGGCCGGACCGGCATCGGCACCGTTTTCGGAGACAAGAAGCTCAAGGCGGTTGCGGTAAAGGGAACCGGTAGCCTGTCGGCCTGGGATATGGAAGGCCTGTATGAAGCCGGGAAGAAAGCCTACGCGGATATCTATGAAAAGCCCGGTTTCACCGGCTGGACCCCCGAGGGGACCGCCGGCATCACCAATTTCATCAACCAGGTGGGCGCTTTCCCTACGCGCAATTTCCAGACCTCCTTCAGCCCGCATTACGAACAGATAAACGGGAAAGCCATTCTGGAAAAAATCAAGATAACCGACAAGGGGTGTTTCTGCTGCCCAATCCCCTGCGGCAAATACGGTCATGCCAAAACCGCTCAGGGATCGGCTTACGTGGAAGGGCCGGAATTCGAGACCATTTCGCTTTTCGGCGGCAACTGCGAACTTCAGACCATCGAGGACGTGGCCTATGCCAACTGGGTGTGCGACGAACTCGGTATTGACACCATTTCATCGGGTGCGGTCGCGGCGTTTGCCATCGAGTGCTGTGAAAAAGGCATTATCCCGGAGGCGGATATCGGCAGACCGGTGCAGTTCGGCGATCTGGAATCCGTGGTTCACCTTCTCCATATCATTGCAAAAAGAGAGGGGGCCGGCGATGTCCTGGCCGAAGGCGTGAAAATCGCCTCTGAAAAGCTCGGAAAAGGGGCGGATAAGCTCGCTGTCCACGTGAAGGGACTTGAGTGGACCGGATATGAGTGCCGCAATGCCCCGGGCATGATGCTGGCGTATCTGACGGCGGATATCGGTGCCCACCACAACCGGGCATGGGTCCTGGGACAGGATGTCACCGGCACCGATGCGAACGTGCATGACCTGATCACCCAGGGAGGCAGCGGTGAGAAAATGCCCAAGTCCCCGGTAAAAGGAAAGGCCGGTGGTGTGATCGATTCCCAGCACCTGCGGCCCATGTTTGATGTACTGGGCACCTGCCGGCTTCAGATGATGGAGCTGGGATTTGAAGTGGCACATTATGAAGAGCTGTACCGGCTGATAACGGGAAAGAAAAAATCCTGGAAGGAGCTGATCAGGGTATCGGAGATGATCTGGCATCTGACCCGGTCATTTTTCGTCAGAGAAACCGCGGATTTCGGCCGCCACATGGATTTTGCCCCGTACCGGCTGTGCCACGATCCGGTAAAAAGCGGTCCGAATGAAGGCCACTTCATCAGCGAGGCAGACGTGAATACGCTGCTGGACGAGTACTACCAGGCGCGCGGCTGGGATTCGGACGGTGTTCCAAAACCCGAAACGCTTGTGAATGCAGGGCTTGCCGATGTGGCGGCCGATATGAAGAAACAGCGGGGAACCCCGTAAAATATGGGAGCGCAAACGGTGGCAAAAGCCGCCGGAATGGCTTCTAAAAGATGGAACGCGAAGCGTTTTTCAAATTAAAGAGCATTGTGCCGGCATGGAAACGGCCGAGTTCAGTATGTTGGACGGGTAAAGAAAAAAAGGAGTAAACAGCATGACAGACAATTTTGAATCCCGGGTCAAAAACACCGGTCTCGAGATATTTAAACTGGTGGAGAAAGAAAAGCCCTCGCTTTTCAGAAAAGACTTCTGGACAGGGAAGATGATGGACTGGTCCATGAAAGACGAAGCGTTCAAGGTGCAGATGTTCCGGTTCGTGGACGTGTTTCCCTGGCTGAATCGCCCTGAATCCGTGGCCGAACACATCCAGCAGTACTTCTGCCGGCCGGAGCACGACTTCCCCAAGGCACTGCAGTTCGGTCTCAAAATGGTGAGCCCCGATTCCATGACGGCGAAAATGGCGGCCAAAACCATCTCCAGCAATATCCACAGCATGGGCAAGCAGTTCATCGTGGGCAACACCCTGGACGAAGCCGCACCGGTCATGAAAAAAATCCGGGAAAAGGGCTTCCCCTGGGTCATGAAAATCCTCAAGGAAGAAGTCAAATCCGTTGAAGAGGAGGAGGCGTTTGTCCGGGACCAGATCGCCTTTTTCGACCGGTTCCAGGAAATTCAGAAAAAATGGAAGCCGGTGGGCGACAGAAAAAAACGCAACGACACGGACCCGGACTGGGGAGACACTCCCAGATGCGTGATGTCGGTAATGGTCTCTTCCATGTATGCCCAGTACATGGACAAGTCCTGTGCGTTTGACTATTCCGTGGAAAAGGCCAAGGAGCGGCTGAGGCCCATTCTTCGGAAAGCCATGGAAATCAATGCCTGCCTGATACTGGACATGGAGCACCTGCCGTTGCGCGAACTGACCCTGGAAACGTTCAAGAGTATCCTGGAAGAGCCGGAGTTTGCCGGATACCCCCATGTGGGGCTGGTGTACCAGGCGTATCTCAGGGATGCCGAAGAACCGTTCGAAGACCTCATCCAATGGGTACGCGAGCGCAGACAGCCGATCCACATCCGGCTGGTAAAGGGCGCGTTCTGGGATGAAGAAGTCACACGGGCCCACCAGGACAACGTACCGGTGCCGGTTTTCACCAACAAGTATGAAACAGACGCCATGTATGAAAAACTCACCCGCCGGATTCTGGAAAACAACGATCTGATCATTTACAAATGTGGGTCCCACAACATCCGGTCCATCGCCTATGCACTGGAGACGGCCAGGGAGCTGGGCGTGCCCGAAAACCGGTATGAAATACAGATGCTTTACGGCATGGCGGAAAACCTCCGGGGAGCCTTGGGCAAAATGGGATACCGGGTCAGGCTCTATGCGCCCATCGGCGAAGTGATTCCGGGGATGGCCTATCTCGTCCGCCGGCTTCTGGAGAACACCTCCAACGAGTCCTTCCTGCGACAGAGTTTTGAAGAGGGGGTTGATCGGGAAAAGCTTCTGACCAATCCGGCGGAACTGGCCAGATCCCATGAATCCGCATATGTCCCGGGCCGTGAACAGGCGCCTGCATACGGGGAAAAAGGGGCGTTCGAGAATGAGCCTCCCATGGAATGGACGCCGGACGCAAGGCTTTCCATGAAAAACGCCATTGACAAGATCCGGTCTCAAGGACCGAAAAGCATACAGCTTAAGATCGGCGGGAAGGACGTGACAACGGACGGAACCTTTCATTCCACCAACCCCAACGCCCCGGATGAAATTCTGGGTACGGCGGCATCCGCCGGCGCAGACGAGGTGGAAAACGCAGTGAAAGTGGCCGGAGAAGCCTGCTCCCGCTGGGCGGCCACCAAACCCGGCGGGCGCAGTGACGTGCTGTTCAAGGCTGCCGGGCTGATCCGGGAAAAACGGTTCGATCTTGCCGCTATGACGGTCCTGGAAACGGGCAAAAACTGGAACGATGCCCAGGCGGACGTGAACGAGGCGATTGATTTCCTTGAATACTACGGCAGGGAAATGATCCGGCTGTCCGGCAGTCATTCAGTGAGTTCCAAACTCGGTGAATCAAGCCGGCTTTCATATGAACCAAGGGGCGTGGCCGCCGTGATCACGCCGTTCAACATGCCGCTGCCGGTGCCGGCGGTGTTGGCGCTGCCGGGGTGGTGGGCCAGCACGGCGTCCACGCCGTCGAAGAGGCCGTGGCGCACCATCCACACCTTGCCGACGAGGG
>CAYZHB010000008.1:47609-50678 GCA_964478245.1 uncultured Desulfobacterales bacterium
TAGGGGCCGCCCTTGTCACCGGGAATACCGTGGTGTTCAAACCCGCGCCCCAGGCCACGATCATCGGATCCATGCTGGTTTCGATTTTCGAGGAAGCCGGTCTCCCCGCGGGGGTTCTCAACCTGATCACCTCAGAAAGTGCCGAGCCCGGAGAGATCCTTTCCGGCCACCCGGATGTGGACCTGGTCTGTTTCACCGGCAGCACGGCCGCCGGACAGAAGGTGCTGGAAAAAACAGCCGGCACCTTGCAGCAGGGCGACGGATTTACAAAGACCGTGCTTTCCCTTGTGGGCAACAATGCCATCATAATGGATTCGGACGCTGATCTCGACGCGGCCGTGGGCAGCATTATCAGCTCGGCTTTCGGTTATCAGGGCCAGAAATGCTCGGCCCTCTCCCGGCTGATCGTGCTGGCGGAAAACCATGACAAGGTCGTGGACAAGATTCGTGCGGCGGCAGACAGCCTGGACATGGGGCCGGTGGAAGACCCGCGGAACGGTTTCGGCGCGGTGATCGACGAAGAGGCCAAAAACCGCATTGAAAAGGCGATTGCCACAGGCAAAGAAGAAGGCACGTTGATCCTCGAGAAACGGCCGGAAAAGGGTTCCGGGCATTTTGCGCCTCTTGCGGTGTTCGGGGATATCAAGCCGGAACACGCGCTTGCCAGGGAAGGGGTTTTCGGGCCTGTACTCTCCATCATGAAGGCATCTGATTTCGATGAAGCACTCGAGATCGCCAACAACTCCAAGTATGCCCTGACCGGCGGAATTTTCTCCAGGAACCCCGGCAATATCGAGAAGGCCTGCAGCCGATTTTGCGTCGGCAATCTGTACATCAACCGGGGTACAACCGGGGCCCTGGTGGGACGTCATCCCTTCGGCGGTTTCCGTCTGTCCGGGGATGGATCCAAAGCCGGCGGTCCGGACTACCTCAAGGAATTTACGGTTTGCCGGACAATTTGTGAAAATACCTTCAGGAGCGGTTTTGCTCCCATGGAGTAATCATTGATGAAAATATCCACCATCAACAAAGCATCCACGCCTGAACTTGTGGTTCGGGCGCTTTTGAAAAACATCAAAGACGGAGAGCTTACACCCGGTGACAAGCTGCCGCCGGAGCGGAACCTGGCAGAATCCTTCGGCGTCAGCCGGTCATCAGTTAGAGAGGCCGTCTCCGCCATGGTCCTTGTGGGCTACCTGGAGGTAACCCAGGGCAAGGGGATATTTCTCAAAGAGGACATCCCCTCCCCGCATATGTTCACCTCGTCACTCAGTGATGTGCTGAATGCCTACTGGATCATGGATATCATCGAGACCCGGCAGACCCTCGAGTGCAGTGTGGTGCAGCTGGCCGCCGCACGGGCGGACGTCAACGATATCACCAAGCTCAGAGAGGCGATCGGCCGAATGGAAGGCAATATCAAAAACCTCGAAGGATTTTATGAAGCGGATTTTGAGTTTCATAAAATCATCTGCGAAGCCTCGAACAATGAATTGCTGTCGGAGATGGTCAAACTGGTGATCACCAAAACCCATGAGCAGTACTTGAAATTCCTGCCGGATACGTTGTGCGACCCGGAACAGGCAATACGCACGGCAGAGAAAATTACGGACTGCATTGAAAAGCGGGACACGGAACAGGCCGGCCGGATGATGTCGGAACACCTGAATATCGTTCCTTCCGAGCTGGTCCGACTGATTCCGGAAGCGGAGCGGTACAGAAAACAGTTTGAAACCATTTTCTATTCCATGCCGTCCGGCGGGAATGGAGCGGAATAACGACCATGGTTGGAATGGAAGTTCTCGGACTTAAGGCAGCAGGCGATACGGTGTAACCTGGAGCGGGTTCAAATGCCGGTCGGTTACCGGGCACACGACGTGACCGGTTCCGGCATTTGCCTCGGAGCAAATCATGGATGATTTGCGAGAATGAGCGGAAGGTTACACCGGATTGACTGGTGCCGGGAAGATGGCACGGACTTTCTTAAACAAGGTAAAAAGGAGAGTTACAAGAAAATGAATCCCGAATCTCAATTCACCAACCAGACTGATACCCAGGACAATCCCGTCGGCTGGGAGGCCATGCTGCATATCAAACCCCGGCAGCGGTTTCTGAGCACGGCCCAGATCCAGGGGCTGCATGAAGCCACCCTGTCGTTGATGGAGCGGACCGGGTTCAAGGTGACCCATGAAAAGGCAAAGGAAATTCTTCATTCCAACGGGGCGTCGGTGGCCGGCAACCGGGTGCGGCTGCCGGCATGGCTCGTGGAAAAGGCGTTGAGCACGGTGCCCTCACAGGTCGTTTTTTTCGACCGGAACCGCACTACACCCGTGGTGCTCAAGGATGACGACACCTGGTACGGGCCCACCGTGGATGCGTATGATTACCTGGACCCCGAGAGCGGTGAGCGGCGTCCCTTCACCATGGCGGACTGCCGGAAGACCGCCGTCCTTGCCGATGCCCTTGACAATTTCACCTGGGTCATGACCATCGGCGTGTGTTCGGATGCCCCGTCCGCCTTTTCCGACAGGCTGGTGGCCAAGGAGGTGCTGACGCACTGCACCAAGCCCCTTCTTTTCTGCTGTGACAGTCTCGAGTCCATGAAAGATATTTACGAGATGGGGGTGGTGATTGCCGGAGACGAAGCGCGTCTCATCAATCAGCCCAACATCCTCGGATTCCAGGCCCCGATCTCGCCGCTGACATACGATGACAAGCTGATTGACCGGCTGTTGTTCGCCGCGGAAAAAGGACTGCCCCAGGTCTGTTATTCCGGGCCCCAGGCCGGGAGCACCTCCCCCGCCACCCTGGCCGGGACCGTTATCCAGGGCAGTGCCGAATCCCTGTTCGGCATTATCCTGGCCCAGCTGGTCAGTCCCGGTGCTCCGTTCGTATACGGGGCGTTTGCCACGATCATGGACATGGCCACGACCGTGTTTTCATACGGGGCCCCGGAGATGAACATCATGGCCTCGGCCATGTCCCAGCTCGCGCACTATTACAATATCCCCTTTTTCGGGATGTCCGGGTGTTCCGATGCCAAGTTCCCCGATTCCCAGGCAGCGGTGG
>CAYZHB010000009.1:0-5120 GCA_964478245.1 uncultured Desulfobacterales bacterium
GCGCCGTGGTCATGAGTCCGGCAAAAAGCAGTTTGGGATTGGTGGCCATTTGTTATCCTTTAGTCAACGACCACCCGCGAAGCGGATGGCCTGGAATGTATGCATTCGCATCTCTGTCGAGCCCGGCCATAGGCCGGAAAAAAACACGTTAGTGTTTCAATCGTTCACGGTTGTAACCGGGGGCATAGCCCCCGGTTTGAAAACAACCAATCAGTGATAGCCCAGGACATCCCTGAGTGCCCCGGAAAGGTCGGTGTGCCGGAATGAAAACCCGTGGTCCTTGAGTTTCCGTGGTTCTGCCCGGACGCTCGCAACCAGTGTCTCTTTTCCCATCTCTCCCCAGATCAGTTTGGTCATGAACCGGGGCATACGAAGAAAAACCCTTTTTGAAAAAACGCCGGCAAGGGTCTTTGAAAAGGCCCTGTTGGTAACGGGGGAGGGGGCGGTGAGATTCACGGGACCGCTCACGCTGTCGTTTTCCAGTGCAAACAGGATGGCGGCGATTTCATCGTCCACAGAGATCCAGCTCATGTACTGGCTGCCCGGCGCGAATACGATCCCCATGCCGGCCCTGAACGGGGGCAGCATTTTTGCCAGTGCACCGCCGGCAGGGGTAAGCACGATACCGGTTCTCAGGTGAACGGTCCTGACACCAGCCTGACGAGCGGCTTCTGAAGCCGTCTCCCACCGGCTGCAGACCTCCGAGATAAAAAAGTCCCCCTCCGGATCGGCTTCGGTGAGGATATGCTCGCCGCCTTTTCCGTAAAAGCCGACAGCGGAAGCGGAAAGAAACACGTCCGGTCTCCGGTCGAGGCGGCTGATTTTTTCCGCAAGCACCCGGGTGGGAATGACCCGGGAGTCAATGATCCGCTTTTTCTGCTTTTCCGTCCACCGGCCCTTTGAAATGTCCGCACCGTTTAAATTAATCACCGCATCCACCGGTCCTGCCGCCTCGAGGTCAAGCACACCGCTGTAAGGGTCCCAGGCCACCTCGTCCGGCAGGAGATTCCCCTTTTTGCGGACAAGCCGGACAACCTCGTGACCGCAGGTTCTCAGGAACGGCACCAGCATGCGGCCGATGGTGCCGCTCGCCCCCGAGACAAGGACTCGTTTCCTTTTCGTGCGGAAGGCGTACTGTTCAAGGTCCTGTTTGAGCACCCGGTGCCGGTAGGTGAATATTCGCTCCAGTTTTTTCCGGAATATGCCGTAAAACGGACGGCTCAGAAGGCCGAAAGGCAGTTTGAATACGATGCTGTCTTCCATTGTCGTACTATCACCGTCTGCCATCGGTATGAACCGGTGGGTGTGTTCCCATTTTGTAAAGGGACCTTTTGTCTGTACATCCGTGAACAGGTTATTTTCCCGGTATTGGACATGCTCGGATTCCCAGGTCAGGGGCATCCCGAGCACGCGCAGCCGGAATTGAACAGTTACCCCCTTCCCGATGCCGTCACCGCTCCGGTGGACCGGTTCAAGGCGGACCCAGGGCGGGGTGAGCCGCAACACCGCGTCATTCTCCGTATGCCATCTGAAAAGGGTTTCAACCGGCACGTTGATTTTTGTCTGTTTTACATACACGTGATCTTTCATATCATACCTGTCTTTGTTCAATGTCGGGTTGTCCCGTCTTCGCAACAGGGCACAGGCAGATGGCGGGGTGCTGTCTGAATGAGGCAGAGGAAGTTCCCCGCCGCCTGCCGGTGGACAGAACAATTTCACCGTGCTCTGTGTCCATTTATCTGTTGTTTTACTCAGATTCATATTATAATAATTGTTTGCAAGTGAAAACCGGTTTTTGAAAAATCGGCTTTTCGTTAACAGGCATGCACATTGCATTCCTGTTCGGACAAAACAGCATCGGCTGTATATACAGATAGTGATGGAACCTATCAATCAGACCCGTAAACAGGGTGAGGAGGGAAAACAAGATGGACACACCGATTGAAATAGCAGAAGGGATTTATTCCGTGGGATGCCGTGACTGGGACATCCGCGATTTCCACGGATATTCAACAAACGAGGGGGCCACGTACAACGCGTTTCTTGTGACAGGTGAGAAAAATGTGCTGATAGACACGGTAAAAGAGAAGTTCGGCAGTGAGCTCATCTCCAACATCAGTGACATACTGGACCCGGGAGATATCGATGTTGTTATCAGCAACCACACGGAGATGGATCATTCCGGTGCCATCCCCCGGGTGATGCACAGGATCGGGGAGGACAAACCCCTGTACTGTTCCAAAATGGGCCAAAAAAATCTCAGGAGCCATTTCAACCGCGATTACAATTTTAAAGTGGTGAAAAGCGGCGATGCGGTGACAATCGGAAACAGAACGTTCTCATTTCTTGAGACAAAAATGCTTCACTGGCCGGACAGCATGTTTACCTATCTTCCCGAGGAGGCCATTCTTTTTTCCAGCGATGCTTTTGGACAGCATTACGCAGGGGACAAACGGTTTGATGACGAGATCGGGGAAGAAGAGATCATGGCGCATGCCAAAAAGTATTATGCCAATATTCTTCTGCTGTTTTCATCAAAGGTCCAGGCCCTTTTGCAGGATGTGACCGAAATGGGGCTGAAGATCGATATGATCTGTCCGGATCACGGAATTATCTGGCGTGACGACCCTGCGAAAATCATTGAAGCCTACGACAAATGGTCCAGGCAGGAACCCGCCCGCAAAGCGGTAATCTTTTTTGATTCCATGTGGGACAGCACCGCAAAAATGGCCGGCGCGATCGCGGCCGGTATCGAATCAAAAGGGGTGGGGTTCAGTCTCATGAACACGCGGAAATGGCACAGAAGTGATATCATGACGGCGGTGCTGGATGCCGGGGCACTGGCAGTCGGGTCCCCCACGCTCAACAACAACATTTTTCCGGTAGTGGCCGATGTGCTGACATATATAAAGGGGCTGCGTCCAAAAAACAAAATGGCGGCCGCTTTCGGATCTTACGGATGGAGCGGTGAGGCGGTAAAAATTCTCAATGCCGAGTTCTCCGAGATGGGACTTGACATTATAGATGACGGGGTTAAGGTGCAGTATGTGCCGGACAAAGACGATTTGAAAAGGTGCTTTGATCTGGGCGTGAAAATAGCCGGGAAACTCGAGACACAGGCCGGTTGACCGGGTGTTTTCAAACCGGCAGTGATGACTTTTTGAAATCCAAGGAGGAAAAGATGCCCAACGAATTTAATGCAAATGATATTTTTGAAATGGCCAGACAGATTGAACAGAACGGCGCAAAATTTTACAGAAAGGCCGCTGAAAAGGTGGCGGGTGACGAAAACAAGGGATTCCTCCGGGAGCTGGCGGATATGGAGGACACGCATGAAGCGGTTTTTGCCGGGATGCAGAAGGAACTCGAAGCGGCTGACAAGCTTGAGACAACTTTTGATCCTGAAGATGAAAATGTCTTGTACCTCAAAGCCCTTGCCGACACCCGGGTCTTTTTTAAAAAAGAACAGCCGGATGACAGCTTCAACAGCATTCTGACATCCGCCCTTCAGACGGAAAAGGATTCCATCGTGTTTTACCTGGGAATGAAAGGGCTGATCCCGGAAAAAGCCGGAAAATCAAAAATCGACGGGATTATAAGCGAGGAGATGGGTCATATCCGGATCCTTGCCGGAAAACTGACAGACCAGTCGTAAAGTGGTCAGATGGCGCTGGATAGCGGCCGTCCATTGCTTGTGGACAGCAAAACTTACATACTGATACCAGACGTTTATATTAAAATCGGAAAACCGTGGGTAAAACAGGCAAAAGTGTGAGGGGTTTGACTTACTGGCATCAGCCGGCAACTGAAAAAAGAAGGTGACAAAATGGTAGAAACAATATTTGGGTTTCTGAATGGTATCGGATTTACACATCCTGTTCATCCGGCCATGACGCACATCCCCATGGGAATGGCAATGGCGGCGTTTGTATTCCGGTTTGGTTCTTTCCTGCCCAGACTGAAATTTCTGGCGAAAACCGGATATCATTGTATTTTACTTGGTATTCTCGGCATTTTCCCCACTGTTTTTACAGGTTATCTGGACTGGCAGTACCGGTACGGGGGCGACCTTGAATTTTTAATCGTTTTGAAAATTTTTCTGGCCGTCGTTCTGCTGGGACTGATGGCCGCCATCGGTATCCTGGATACGCCTGAAGATGCCAAATTTGATAAAAAAACCCTGTTCTATCTGTTAACGCTTCTGGTAGCGATCGGACTGGGATTTTCCGGCGGAGAACTTCAATACGGATAAAGGAAATTGCCATGAAAAAATTGTTTGTTCTGCTCGTATTAACTGCGGTGTGGCTTGCGGTTCCGGCCACCGCCCTCTGCATGGACTATCAGCACAGTATGAAAGCCGGGGACATGTCGTTTGCCTGGCAGCTTGAGGAGGACCGCCTCCATGTCCAGCTGTCAGCCGAAACCGAAGGATGGGTTGCCGTGGGATTCAACCCTGAAACCGCTATGCTCAATGCCAATATTCTCATTGGCTACGTGGAGAATGGCGCGGTGTCGGTGGAGGACCATTTCGGCATCGGCAAGAGACGGCACGGAGAGGACACAAGGGGCGGCGGCAGCGCGGATGTGGAAAACCCCGCCGGTTCGGAAGAAGACGGGATTACCACCGTTTCTTTTGCCATTCCGCTTGACTCGGGTGACAAGTATGATCCGCCCGTAAAAGGGGACGGCAGCGATATCGTTATCCTGGCATACGGCACCCGGGATTCGGTCAGGCTGCGCCACAAGTTCAGGGCCACCTACAAGGTGAATCTGCAGACCGGTGAGACCGAGAAGATTCGGTAATCCTGTTCTACCAGCACTTTGCCGTCGGCTGTCAGTTTTTTACATCTCTTTTATTTTTTCGGCGAACGTGTCAGCAGAATAGACCGGTTGCCTGCACATCCCGCTTTCACATATATATGCCGCCGCTTCCGGGTTATCCGTTTTCTTAGCCGCGACAAGGGGCAGGGTTTGTGCCAGCCTTTCGGCATGGGCGCCTTCTTCGGCCTGAACAACGATCCGGTCGGGCATGTACACTTCCGCGAGGGCCTTCAGAAATCGCGCCCGTGCGGCTGCGTTTCCTTCAGCCGAAACAATGACGATTTCCCGGGGGGCGTGCC
>CAYZHB010000009.1:5130-6490 GCA_964478245.1 uncultured Desulfobacterales bacterium
TTTACCATTTCGGCCATGGCCTCGGGACGGGCGGCGAGAATGGCGGAAAAGGCCCGGACCGTATCGGCTGCCCGCTGCCGGTAGGTGTCGTCTGAAGTGAAAAGGGCGAGCCTTGCAAGGTTCATGGCGGCAACCGAGTTGCCAGAGGGCACGGCCCCGTCATATGCGGGTTTTTCCCGTGCGATCATAATTTCATGATCATTGGCGGTTGCGAAAAAGCCGCCGTTTTCCCTGTCTTCGAAAAGATCGGATAGGATCCGGTCCAGTGTGACGGCTGTTTCAATCCAGACGGGATCCGGGTCGGCTTCGAACAGATCCAGGAGGGCGGCGGTGAAAAAGGCGTAATCTTCAAGAAATGCTGTATGAGAAACGCTGCCGTCTTTGTATGATCTGTAGAGCCGGTTGTCCTGAAACAGGTTGGACATCACGAAACGGGCCGCCTTCCGGGCCGCTTCAAGGTAGGCAGGGATGTCCAGGACCAGGGCCGCCCGTGCAAAGGCGGAGATCATCAGCCCGTTCCATCCGGTGAGAATCTTTTCATCCCTTAAGGGGGCCGGCCGTTTCAGCCGTTCCTGGTACAGCTTCGGCTTTGCCTCGGCCACCATCGCCAGAAGGTCCTTTTCCGGGATGCCGATCTCTGCTGCCGCCGATGCAGCCGGCCTTTTTATGTTGAGAATGCTGCCGTTCTCGAAGTTGGGCGGATCTGTCACGTCAAAGTAACGGGCCACGATCCCGCCTGTCTCCTCGCCCAGCAGGTCAGTGAATTCCTGCGGCGTCCAGGTAAAAAAGGCGCCTTCCTCGTTTTTGCCCTCATGATCGGGACTGTCAGCATCGGTTGCCGAATAGAACCCGCCTTCAGGTGACGTCATGTCTCGTTGAACATACACAAGTGTCTCGTCTGCCACCTGTTTGAAGGCCGGATTCCCTGTTGCCTGGAACCCGTCAATGTAGGCGGTTACCAGGAGCGCATTGTCGTACAGCATTTTTTCAAAATGGGGCACAAGCCACTTTTCGTCGGTGGCATAGCGGTGGAATCCGCCGCCGGCATGGTCATATATGCCGCCCCGGGCCATTTTCAAAAGCGTGTTTTCCGCCATTTCAAGAACTGTCTCATCTTTGGTCCGGCGATACGCCCGTAAAAGGAGCGATACCGGCATGGTGGCGGGAAACTTGGGGGCGCCGGCCGCCCCCCCGTTGACAGTGTCATACCGCTTTTTCAGGCGGGCTGCCACCGTTTCAACAGTTACGGTGGGCTCGGATTTGTTTCCTGTTTCAGGTGCCAGTATTTTCCGGACGGCACCGGTAAGCTGCAGGCCGGTCTGTCGGAGCAGATCCGGGTTTTTGTCCCAGGCGTCCCTCA
>CAYZHB010000009.1:6500-11633 GCA_964478245.1 uncultured Desulfobacterales bacterium
GTGGGAACGCCCCGGTCCCCGTCCCTGGCAGGAAAATAGGTTCCCCCGTAAAACGGTTTCCTGTCCGGTGAAAGCCAGACCGTCATGGGCCATCCGCCCCGGCCGGTAAGCGCCTGGACCGCGCTCATGTAGACGGCATCCACGTCGGGGCGTTCTTCACGGTCGACTTTTACCGGGATATAGTTTTCATTGATGAAAGCGGCGATCTCCTCATCTTCGAAAGATTCTTCCTCCATGACGTGACACCAGTGGCAGGTGGCGTACCCGACGGAAAGAAGAACGGGCATGTTGTACTTTCCTGCGGTTTCGAATGCGTCATCCCCCCAGGGATACCAGTTCACCGGGTTGTGGGCATGCTGGAGAAGATAAGGACTCGTTTCCAGAAACAGGCGGTTTGTATGCTTCGGCTCGCCGTTTTCATCGAGGTGCCGGGTTCTGGGGGTATAATCCGTCCCCCTTTGCATTTTCATTTCGTCAATTTTTTCCGTAATCTCTTTGGGCAGTGTCATGTTATGTTCCTTTTTTCTCAACCCTTTTTATCAGGCTTTCGTATGCGTGATTGACTTCAATAAACTGTTCCTGTGTGCCCCCTTTGTCCGGGTGGTACCGGAGGGCGAGCTTCCGGTATATCCGGGTCAGGGAGCGCCGTGTCAAGCCGTCAAGTTCTTTTTTGTCAATTCCGAATATTGTAAGCGCCCTGTTTTTGCTCAGATACTGTTTTCGGGGTTGAGGCGGATTGTGAAAGTGGTGGCGGTAAATAAAATCGTTGATCATCTCTTTTAAAAGCGTGGTCTCCCCGTATTCATAGTCAAAAAACATGACGAGATACCGGACCAGATAGGGGTGAAGGGTGTCGGTCCCATTGAAAAGTTCTCTGTTGATCCGGCACAGTTCGCAGAGAAAATATGCGTCCACCCGGTCCTGGTCCAGTACGTGGGGCATTTTTCTGGCCATGAATCCTTTGAAAAACGAGTGAAGGTTGAAGACGGTATACACGTAAAATTTGAGATCACGGGCGCTTAATATGCTTTCTTCTTTCAGGAAGTGCTGCTCGATTTCATCCCGGGACTTGTGGACGAGATGTTTGAAAAGCGCCCGGGGCATGGTCTCCACAGGACCCTGGTCCATGCTCCCGAATTTCAGAAAATGGGCCCGTCGTTTATCAATACGGTTCAGGGTTGTGTCAATGGTACGCTTTTCCTCCTGAGAAAGCCCGGTCCTGCCGGTCATGGCCTCGGAGCGGTTCCGGAATGTCTCGACCGCCTGCTTGATGTCCGGTTTTACCCAGGGCCAGAAAAGGGCCTCTATCGTATCACTGTCATACGCGGCACCGGCCGCTTCGAGTTTCTCTTCCACGGTTTCGTCAATATAAAAGGCGTTCCCGCCGGGATAAACGATGAATACGGACGGGTCTTCCCCGAGAGCGCAGATTTCCCTGAAAACATAGTCACTGTCCCTGAGGATGGACTCTCTCAGCACATACTCGCGTCTGTTGTTTCTGTTGACAACGGCGATATACATAATTTCTTACCCTGAAATGTCCGTCTGAAAGCCCGGCATGACGTATGTGTCTCATGCCGGACATTCAGACAGGTTTTGGTTATTCCAGGTCGTGTACGATGACAAAGTCGTTATCGGCCCTGGTGCCGTGGCACCCGATGCACCCGGCCGGTTTTCCGAACGGTTCGGCCTTTCCTGCCGGTGTGTACTTCGCCCAGAACCAGTCACCGTCCGCGGGGTTGTACCCTTTTACCTTGTACATTACAGTGACGGCTTTCAGTTCTCCGGCATCGTTGTAATTCTCCTTGACTTCGATGGCGCCGTAGTCAAGCGGTACACCGGAAGAATTCAGGGCGGTATCGTTCACATATACCTTGTGCTGTGTACCGTGCGGGGCTCTTCCCGGCAGCATACCCTTGTGATCCGGCCAGAAATCCCATGTGGTGTAATCCGAAGTGTCGGTGATGTACGTCCACAATTCATCCGGGTCCGGTCCGGGCATGCTGTGGCTGCCCGCCCATGCCCCAAAGGTGACGCACAGCAGAAAAGCGGTGATTGCAACTGAAACGCGAATTTTTTTCATATCCCCTCCTGTTTTGTTGACTTGTTGTTGAGTTGTCGGTTGTTTATAAGCCGGGGCCCCTTGCCCGCGGTAACAACCGTCAACCATGGAAAAACCTGATTGGTTGTTTTCAAATCGGAAGCTGTGCCCCCTGTACCAACCGTCACCGATTGAAATACGCGCTTGTTTCATCATTCCGGCCTCTGCGCCGGGCTCGAAGAAATGCGAATGCATACACGCGAAGCCACCCGCTTTGCGGGTGGTGGTTGACTTTACTGTTCTCCCGGTCGATGACCGGGCACTTCAGAGATGTGGATGCCGCTGTTTCAAGCCGCCTTATTTTCAGGTGCCTGTGAAATAGTACACGCAATTTTCATACCGGTATTGTTGATCAAAATCCATATTCTGTGATGTCATCGCTTCAGGAACGGTTGTCAAGTCATGCCTCATGACAGTTTTGTGACTGTCCGCGTTTGTTACAAATGCTTGTCGATGCGCAGCGTTAAGAACCGCAAACTGTTTGAGGACCAATTGGACCGGAGTTTTTGCGGTTTAGCACAGCGAGGACAGCATTTGTCAAACGGGGCCATCCGCGCAAAAAAGGGGAGTCCCCGGACCGGGCTGGCTTTGCCCCCCTTGACCTTTCAACGGAATGCTTTTATGATGCGGTTGAAAAAGGGGCCAGTCGCCTCGGCGAAAAATCGTCGGAAAAACGTGTTTCCGATAGGAGATCAGCAGAGTGGACAATGTAGCGGCCGCATTCGGGCTCACCCTTTTTGCAGGCCTGTCAACAGGTGTCGGCGGGGCGCTTGCCTATTTTACCCGCCGGACCAATACCCGGCTGTTGTCAAGTGCACTCGGCGTTTCGGCCGGCGTGATGATATACGTGTCGTTTGTTGAAATATTTATGAAGGCCAGGGCCTCTCTTGCTGTCAAGTTCGGCGATACCAATGCCGCCTGGCTGACCACGGCCGCATTTTTCAGCGGTATTCTTTTGATCGCTTTGATTGACAGGCTGGTCCCCTCCTATGAAAACCCCCATGAAATAAGGGATGTAAAGGAGATGGAAAGCGGCGACCCCGGAATTCCGGATGAAAAACTATTGCGGATGGGGGTTTTCACGGCCCTTGCCATCGCCATCCACAATTTTCCCGAAGGCCTTGCCACATTCACGGCGGCTCTCTCGGATCCGGCACTCGGCGTGTCCATCGCGCTTGCCGTGGCTATCCATAATATCCCGGAGGGCGTGGCGGTCTCTGTGCCGGTTTATTACGCCACCGGTAACCGGAAAAAGGCGTTTTTCTATTCGTTCCTGTCAGGCCTGGCAGAGCCCTTGGGCGCGCTTATCGGGTATCTGTTTTTTCTCCGTTTTTTCGGCGATATGGTTTTCGGCATTGTCTTTGCCATGGTGGCGGGCATCATGGTGTTTATTTCTCTGGATGAACTGCTGCCCACAGCGCAGAAATACGGCGAACACCACAGTGCGATTTACGGGGTTATAATGGGAATGGGGATCATGGCGGTAAGCCTTTTACTGTTTATGTGAACCGCACCGGGAACCGGTCCCGGTCATTTCTTTCTACCCCGGAGCCGTGATCCCGGTGCGGCGGCAGTCCGATCTCCTGAAAGGTTTTGTGCCGGACCTCCGGGCGGGAAAAGAAGCGGTTGTCATCTGTATGGAGACAGAAAGAGACGGGGTATCGGGTTTTGAATGCATCAGTGGAAAAAAACTGATCTGCATGCCCGTTGCCGGAAAGCAAAGCCGGCTGGGCTACAGGTGATCATTGACTATTTCGGCACCCTGAACACCTTTTCAAGAATGGTCTCCATGGGGCACACTTTTGTGAAAGCCGACTGGAACAGGTTTATTCCGATAAAGGCGGTAAACAGGAGCCAGTATCCGGAATGCAGGTATGAAAGCACCAGCGTGACCAGGATCAGGGCCCCGGCAATGGCCCTGATGTAATCTGCCATTTTCATGAGAGACCGCCTCTGCTAAGTTTCATGGGTTTTCCTGAGTATGGCATAGTACGTGACAGGCACCACCAGAAGTGTAAAAAGGGTAGAGGCGAACAGTCCGAATATCAGCGCCCAGGCAAGCCCGGAGAACACCGGGTCAAAGGTGATGGGGAAGGCGCCGATGGCGGTTGTCACCGCCGTTAACACGATGGGCCGCATCCGGACGGCCCCGCTTTCGATAATGGCCTCTTTGAGCCCTTCTCCCTTGCCGATGGCGTCATGGATGAACTCGATCAGCACCAGTGAGTTCCGTATCACAATACCGCCCAGTGCGATCATGCCGATCATGCTGGTGGCGGTGAAAAAGACCGGGTTGCCGTATCCCCCGATGTTTTCAGCAAACAGATTTAGAATGAAAAATCCCGGCATGATTCCCAGGATGGTCAGTGGTATGGCCATCATGATCAGAAGCGGCATGAAATAAGAGCCCGTGTTGATGACAAGAATCAGGTAAATACCGATCAGGGCGGCGGCAAAGGCCAGTCCCATGTCTCTGAAGACCCGGAGGGTGATTTTCCACTCCCCCTCTCCGGCCCACTCTACCCGGATACCCGGGGCAACCGGGTCGTTTTCAAGTTTTTTCATCATGTCGATGACGGCCTCGCCGGGGGCCCTCCCGGCCATCTCCCCGAGCACATACACCACCGGTTCCAGATTTTTGTGATAAACCGGTTTCCGGTTCTTTTTCTCGACGATTTGGACGAGTTCGGCCAGGGGAATCATCTCCCCGCCGGCGGACTTGACCGGAATCTGGGACAGTGAGGTCAGGTCGGAACGCGCCTGGCGGGGCAGGATCACCTTTATCCACAGGGGGGTCCTTTCATCTTCCAGGTGCAGGCTGGCCGGCGTGGCACCGCTCACCGCACTCTCCAGCGTATCCAGAACGGTTCGGGTATCAATGCCGTGCAGGGCCGCTTTCTCCCTGTCCACCGCCATGTCGACGCACCGGCTGGTTTCTTCTGTCATGATTTTTACATCCGTCACAAAGGGTTCCCGGTCCATAACGGATTTGACGTGCTCCGCACTTTTCAGCAGGGCTTTGTACGATTTTT
>CAYZHB010000009.1:11643-50213 GCA_964478245.1 uncultured Desulfobacterales bacterium
AAAGAACCGGCGGTCCCGGCGGCACTTCCACGAGCTGGATCTTGGCGCGGTGCCTGGCGGCGATTTTTTCGAGATCTTTGCGGAGACGCAGTACAATGGCGTGGCTTTGCTGCACCCGTTTCGATTTGTGCACGAGGTTGACCCGGATATCGGCCAGATGGCTGCCTTTCCGGATATAGTAGTGCCGGACCATGCCGTTGAAATCCATGGGCGACGTAATACCGGTATAAGACACAAAGTGGGTCACCTCGTTCACTTTTTCGAGATAATCCTCAAAATCCTTTACCACCGCGTCCGTATGTTCAAGGGAAGTGCCTTCCGGCATATCGATGACGATCTGGAATTCGTTTTTGTTGTCAAAGGGGAGCAGCTTCAGCGGCACCAGCCTGAAAAGGGCGAGGGAACACGACCCGATCAGAAGCAGGATGATAACGATCAGAAGCAGTATCCGGACATACCGTTTTTCAAGGAACGGTGTGAGAACGAACCGGTATATCCGGATAAGGTGTTTTGTGGACGATTCGCTTTTCTGCAGTTTGTCATCCGAAGACTTCAGGAGCCTGTGGGAAATCCAGGGGACGATTGTCAGGGCGCACAGGGTGGAAAAAGTCACGGTGAGCGGCACGTTAACCGCCATCGGCGCCATGTAAGGCCCCATCATGCCGGTAATGAAAAAAAGCGGCACAAAGCAGACGATGATGGCGATGGTAGACATGATCACCGGCGGCAGGACTTCCTGCACCGCATACACCGTGGCGTTGAAAGGGGTGAGAATTTTCTTGAAAATGTGCCGTTGAATATTGTCCACGTTGGTGATGGGGTCGTCCACCACAAGGCCCAGAGAGAGAATCAGCGCAAACAGTGTGACCCGGTTGATGGTATAGCCGAACACGAAGTTCATGAAAAGGGCCAGGGAAAAGGAGATGGGGACGGCCAGTGCGACAACGGCGGCCTCCCGCCATCCGAGCGTCAGGGCGAGCAGGATGACCACGGAAGTGATGGCGAACCCGAGGGACCCGAGCAGGTCGTTCACCTTGTACTGGGCCGTTTTGCCGTAGTTCCGGGTGACCTTGATCCGGATATCATCCGGCACGATGTCATGCTCGAGGTTTTCCACTTCATCGAGTATGGACTGGGCCACCCGGACCGCGTTGGTGCCTTTTTTCTTTGAAAAGGCGAGCGTGACGGACGGAAACGAGCGGGGTCCCTGAGAGGTTATGCCGCTGCGTTCCCTGTCGTTTCCGGAAAATCCGATCCGGGTGTAGGCCTCCGCTTCTTGGGGACCGTCGACAATATCGGCCACATCGGCCAGGTAGACCGGTTTTGCCCCTTTGCCGGAGATGACAAGCCGTTTTACCTGGTCCACCGACGTCAGAAACGAACTGCTGGTTACGGTAATTTGCGTGTTGTTTTTGTCGAAACGGCCGGCTTCCACAGAGACATCCGCTCCCTGAAGAGCGCGCTTGACATCCTGTATCGAAACCTTGAACCCCTTCATTCTAATGGGGTCCAGCTCGACCCGGATCTCTCTTTTCCGGCCGCCGTATATGGCGGAACGGGAGATATTCTCGAGCCGGGAAAGCCGGGCAACGAGTTCCTTTCCCACCCGTTCGAGTTCGTGGTCACTGTATTTGTCAGAGTAAAGGGTCAGGTTCAGAATCGGCACATCATCGATTTCAACCGGTTTTACCAGCCAGTCTGTCACCATGGGCGGCACCCGGTCGAGATTGGCCTGGATCTCGTCGTGAAGATTCAATATGGCGTCTTCCAGGTCCTCGCCGACAAAAAAGCGGGCCGTGACGATGGCTTTTCCTCTCGTGGACATGGCGTAGACATACTCGACCCCCTTGATCTCCCAGAGAATCTTTTCAAGGGGGGTGGCCACCAGTTTTTCTATCTCTTCAGGAGTTGCCCCGGGGGCATTCACGTAGACATCCGCCATGGGGACGACAATCTGGGGCTCTTCTTCTTTGGGGGTCATGTAGATACTGAACGCACCGAGGCACAGCGCGATAAAGATCAGCATGAGCGACATATGGGATGTTAAAAAAAGCCTGACAATGCCCGCGATAAGCGACGTTTTTTCAGCCATGTTTATCTGTAGCCTATGGTTTCATCGCCGTTCAGTCCGGACAGCACCTCGATGTTGTCCTCGAAAACCCGGCCGGTTTTAATGTGGACCCGCTGCCATGTGTCGTGGCGTTTTACCAGTGTCTGTTCAAGCTGGCCCACCCGGATAACGGCAACACCGGGGATCAAAAGTGTTTTCTCTTTCCCGGCCGGGATGAGGAGCCTGCCGAACATCCCCGGGTAAATCCCCGGGGTGCCGGGCAGGGCCGCCTTCACGAGAAATGTCCGGGTGGCCGGGTCCGCATACGGCACGATTTCATCAATGGTCGAGGGGATGGTTCGGCTGATGTTTTTGATCCGCACATCGTATTCATTACCGAGCACCACTTCGTCGATCAGCCCCTCCCGTACGTTGGCCTCGAGTCTCAGGGCGCCGCTGGTCTGGATGGTCAGAAGCGGTTTGCCCGGCACTGCGAGATCTCCGGGATCAATCATCCGTTGGACCGCAACGCCTGATGCCGGGGCGGTGATATCGGTGTAGCCAAGGGCGATTTCGGCTTCATTGACAATCTCTTTTGCCTGCCGGATGGCCGATTCCGCCCCATTTTCCGCTTCTTTGGCCCCTTCAAGCCGCGCTTTTGCCCGGAGATACCCGGCTTTGTCCATTTCATGCTGCTGGGGCGGTACAATGTCCGATTCAAACAGTTTCTGGGTCCTCAGGTAAGTGGACTTGGCCTGTTGCAGGCTGGCTTTCGCCTCTTCAACCGACTTTGCGGCCTGCTGAAAGTTGTTTTTCGCGACACTCAGTCCTTCCTTTGCCTGCTGGAGGCGCGCCTCGAGCCGCCGGGCATCCAGCTTCACAAGCACCTGCCCTTCCTTGACCGTTTCACCCGGTACGCAGGTGACCGTCAGGACCTGCGCGCTCACCTGGGATTCAATCACGGATTGGGTCAACGGCCTTATGGTGCCCACCGCCTCATAGGTCCGGACCACTTCTCTGGTCTCCACTTTCATTGTGTTTTCAGGGACGGCGAGGTGCGTGTCGGCGCTGTCTTTTGCGGCGCCCGGCGTTATTTTGTCATTGTCGCAGGACAGCAGAACAAGAGAAAAAAGAAGGCATGCCGTCATCAAGATCAGAATAGGATGTGTTTTCATGGCACGGTTCATTTGTTTGTCCTGTTTTCGGTTTCAGCTGCACCGAATACATGCAAAGCGCATACCGCCGCATATATTCAATGGCATGATTCTTGATTATCATACACATAAAAGCGGATTTGATAAAGTGTGAATTGGTTTTTGGGTAATAATGAAAAATAATGATAAGATAAGGAGAAAAAAATGACCAGCTGGATGTGCAACAATTGCGGGTATGCGCTCAAGGCCGACACGCCGCCGGACAAGTGCCCCTCATGTAAGAGTGACTGTTCCTTTGTTGACAATTCCTGTTATACGCCCGATTGTGCCGGGAAGCCGAACGACCCGCAGATTAAAAAGGAAAAAGGGGAATAATCTGATACACGTAACAAAAAGGAGGTAGTGATGACACGGAAAAGCTACAAAATAAAAACGACCTGCCCGCAATGCGGGTGTTCCGCCGTCTCTCACCTGTCGGAAGAGGAGATTAAAGAGCGGTATGGCGATGTGCCGAACGTGACGCTCGAGTGCCACCAATGTCAGGCGATCATGGAAGCGAATGTGGAAGAAGATACCGATAAATGATGACGGGGGCGATCGATACCGCGTTCGCGTATCATAAGGCGACAACTCATGAGCGGGGCGGGATTGCGCCTCATTATCTTGACTTTGGCAATTTTCCCGCCCCGTTCAAACAGTATGATTTTTTGGAAACAACCGACCTGGCACCGGATACGCTTGATATAAAAGCGGATACGGTGGCGCTTTTTAACGGGCAGACAGCCGGGCCCGGGCCGGCAACACAAAAGGCATTTGATCTCAAAGCCCTTTGTCGGGTGCTTTTCCTCGGAAGCGGGGTCACGGGAAGAGGGCCGCGCGGCGGTGCGCCTCTTTTTCTGAGAAGCGTCCCCTCTGCCGGTGCGCTCCATCCCTGTCACATTTATCTGGCTGTTCAATGTCTGCCCGGTATTGAGACAGGGTTGTATTACTGCAACATGGTACAGGAGTTTCTCGGGCTGATACAGAAGGGGAAAGACACCCCGTTATCCGAACACGGATTTTCCCTGAGTCTCATCATTACGGGAGAATTTTTCAAAAGTTCCTGGAAATACCGGGAGCGGGCTTTCCGTTATATTCTTTTGGACGCGGGGCACCTGGCGGAGAACCTGTTGCTCGCCTTCAAGGCGTCAGGCATGCCTTCCCGTATTGTGTACGATTTTGATGACGAAAGGGCAAGCCGTTTTCTGCAGCTTGTCCCCGATATTGAAGTGCCTCTTTTGTGCCTGAATGCGGGCGGGCATGTCAATACGGAACCCGGCGACAGGGAAATGCTGCCGCCCTTATACGGTCCGCGGGCCCGGGAAAAGGAAAAAACCGCCATCCCTTTTGCGTATCCCCTTCTCAATACGGTTTACGAACTGACTAAAACCGGCGGAAGCGGTAAGCCGGATCTTGAGACGGGATCGGAGACGGTCCGCACCGGCTCTCCTGCCGGAGAACACCGGGAAAAATGTGTCCGGATCGCAGCAGAAGAGCCGCCTGTCCGGATCAATTATGGCCGTACGGTTCTGAACCGCCGGTCCAGGCGAAATTTTGCCCCGGCATTTTTTGAAACACAAAAGGCGGCATCGCTTTTGAACCTGGTGTTCACGCTTTTCAGAAAACCGGGCGCGCTTTCCGGAGCCGCGCACAGGTTTCTTGTGCCCGGCGTTTCCTGCATGAATGTGCAGGGCGTTGAAGACGGGGTGTATCATCTCGCTCCGGACGGGTCATCCCTCGTGTTGGCAAAAGCGGGTGTTTTTCAGGCGCTGCTTTCCAGGGTGTGCCTCGATCAGAAGTGGATTGCGGATGCCTGTCTCAATTTTCTGTTTACAGCGGATTTAAAAAATATGGAAAGCGTTTTGGGCCCCCGGGCATATCGGTCCGTTTTAATGGACGCGGGCCGGGCCGGTCAGCGGATATATCTGGCCGCTGCCGGATTGGGTCTGGGATGCTGCGGTGTGGGCGCGCTTTATGATGAAGAGGCGCGGGCTCTTTTTGATCTTGATGATAACCGGGCGCTTCTGTATGTTGTGTCTGCAGGCCCGGTAAAGAAGCACGGCTAATTTGTTCTACGGGTCACCTTTGGACAGGCAGGTGACGGGGGGCTTTCTATGCCGGGTTTGACCGGCATCTTTTGTTAAAATCATGGAGGATTTAAGATGTCGGTCACCTCGGAGCAGCCCAGGACGGGCTGCGAGACTGAGGCAGAGGAAGCACCCCGCCACCTGCCCATGGCATAGAACAAATTAGCCGTGGGTAAAGAAGTGACGGATTTGAAAAATATTTGAATTGGTTGTTTTTAAACCGGGTGCTATTCCCCCGGTTACAACCGTCAACGATTGAAACACTTGCGTGTTTTTGTTTTTCCGGCCTGTGGCCGGAACTTCAAGCCACCCGCTTCGCGGGTGGTCGTTGATTCAGGTTTAGATTACCGTAATTTTGATCGGATTCATGGAAACAGCATCTGGTGTGTTTCTCAGAGATCCGGAAAGGAGTGGCGTATGGCGGAACCAAAAGAGATGTGTCAGTGTCAGACAGTCAACTGCGGCTATATTTACAACCCGGACAAGGGGGACAGGAAAGGCAAAGTGCCCAAGGGGATAAAATTCGAAGACCTGCCGGAGGACTGGCGGTGTCCTGTCTGCGGCGGAAGTACGAAATCATTTCGGCGTCTCGGCTGATGGGCGGCCGGGAACTGTCAGTTTCAATTTTTTTGCCGACCGCAGCGTCGGCAGGGAGGTGCGTGTATGAAATGGTTAAATTTTTTTACACCGGCGGAATCGCTGGATTTCAAAAAGGCGCAGGATTATATTGCCGGTCATCCGGCAGCGGACATCACCATTCTCGATGTGCGGCAGCCATCGGAATACGCGGCATCCCATATTCCGGGGGCAACGCTCATGCCGCTGCCCCAGCTGTCCGACAGACTCGGCGAGCTCGATCCGGACAAACCCGTGCTGGTCTATTGAGCGGTAGGGGGGCGCAGCCGGGTTGCTGCGCAGATGCTGGCCGGTAAAGGGTTCAAAAAAGTGTTCAACGTTTCGGGCGGCATAAAGGCCTGGGAGGCGAAAACAGCTGTCGGACCGCAGGATTCGGGTCTCGATCTTTTTACCGGAAACGAGGCGCCCACGGAGATACTGAAGGTGGCTTATTCATTGGAACAGGGGCTGAACCGCTTCTATCTGGATATGGAAAACAAAGCACAGAACAAAGATGTCAAAGCCCTTTTCCTGAAACTGTCCGAAATAGAAGAGAAGCACAAAGAGGAGATTCTGGCCGCATACGCTGATATTGCCGGAGAAACGGTTGATAAAGAAGCCTTTGAGAAGACGCTGGAAGCGAAAGTGCTTGAAGGCGGGCTCACCGTCGACGAATATCTGGCGCGGTTCAATGCGGATCTCGAAAAGGAGAAGGAGGTCCTCTCGCTTGCCATGTCAATAGAGGCCCAGGCGCTTGATCTTTACCAGAGAGTCGCCGGGAAAATTGACAACGAGACGTCGAAAACCGTTGTCAACCGGATCGCCAATGAAGAGAAGGCTCACCTTGGCAGCCTGGGCGAACTCATGGACACCCTTTAACCGGAGAAAATAAAATGAGAAAACATCTTGTGCTGGTGGGGGGTGGCCATGCCCACATGATGACCCTTGAAAATATTTCCCGCTTTGTGGAAAAGGGAGTCCGGGTGACGGTGATCGGCCCCTCCGAGTTTCATTATTATTCCGGCATGGGACCGGGAATGCTGGGAGGGACGTATACACCGGATGATATACGGTTTGCCACGAAAAAAGTGGTGACAAAACAGGGCGGTGTTTTTGTCAATGACCGGGTGACAGGAGTTGATCCCGGGAAAAGGGAAGTATATACCGGATCCGGCAATACCTTTCCCTACGATGTGGTTTCATTTAATGCCGGCAGTTATGTGCCCATGGACAAGTCGACTGAAAAGAGCGGCAATATTTATTCGGTAAAACCCATCGAGAAACTGATGGAGGCGGCCGAAAAACTGAAAGCCCTGTTTATGAGGGAAAAGGTGCATGTAAGTGTCGTGGGGGGCGGTCCGTCTTCCGCCGAGGTGGCCGGAAATGTGTGGCAGCTTGCCTCCCGGACGGGCGGCTATATGCCGGAAATTAGAATATTCGCGGGCCGAAGATTCATGTCCAGGGTTTCCGGCGGCGTGCGCAAAAGAATCCTCAGCGTGCTTTCCAAAAGGGAGATTTCAATCGTTGAAAACGGGTATGTGAAAGAGGTCACACCGTCCGGTGTTCTTCTTGAGTCCGGTGATACCTATCATGCCGACTTTGTTTTTATGGCCCTCGGTGTGAAACCCTCGGCGATTTTTGAAAGATCCGGGCTGCCGGTGGGCCCTGACAAGGGGCTGCTTGTCAACCGGTATCTCCAGTCCGTGACGTACCCGGAGATATTCGGCGGCGGCGACTGCATCTATTTCGGTGACACTCCCCTGGACAAGGTGGGTGTATATGCCGTCAGGGAGAACCCCGTTCTTTTGAACAATCTCATGGCAGCCCTGGAAGAGCGGGAACTCGAGGCGTTTGATCCCGGCGGCGACTACCTGCTGATTTTCAATCTCGGCGGGGGCATCGGTGTGTTGAAGAAAAAACGCCTCGAACTCGACGGTCGGCTGGCATTCCGGATTAAAGACTACATTGACCGGAAGTTCATGAAAAAGTTTCAGGCCATTGAAAAAATCCGATAGCGACATGATCGGAATAATGCACTCCCACATGAGATAGAGGCGCATATACAAGCGTGGAAAAGCAAATAAAACCATCTGCCGGAGGCCGTGCACTGAAAGCCGTGCTGTTTTTCGTTGTTGCCGTTTCTGTCCTGCTTTTCTTTTGGTTCGACCTGGACCGGTACTTCTGCCTCTCGTGTTTAAAAGAGAATGTGGACGCCATCAGGGCGTTTTATGAGGGGAACAGGCTGCTTGCCGCCGGGCTGTACACGGCGGTATATATCACAATAGCCGCGCTCTCCCTGCCGGGGGCTGCTGTCATGACACTGGCGGGCGGGGCGCTGTTCGGCATCCTGTGGGGAACGGTTATGGTCTCCCTGGCCAGCACGGTCGGTGCAACGCTCGCCTTCCTGTTCGCCAGGTACGTTTTCCGGGATCTGGTAGAGGACCGGTTCGCCTCGAAACTGGCCGTCATCAATCGCGGTATCGCCAGGGAGGGCGGGGTCTACCTGTTTACGCTGAGGCTCGTGCCGCTGTTTCCCTTTTTCGTGATCAACCTGGTGATGGGGCTTACCAGTATCGGCACGGTCCTGTTCTTTTTCGTCAGCCAGGCCGGGATGCTGCCCGGCACGGTGGTCTATGTTTATGCCGGCACCCGTCTTGCCGCTATCGATGCCATCGGAGATATCCTGTCGTTTGATATCATTCTCGCGTTTGTGCTGCTGGGAATTTTCCCGTTTTTCGCCAAAAGGGTTGCCGCCTTTCTGAGACGAAAGAAAATGTTTTCCCGGTTCCGGAAACCGCGGCATACCGACTACAATATGGTGGTGATCGGCGGGGGGGCTGCCGGTCTTGTGGCCGCCTATATCGCAGCGGCGGTCAGGGCCCGGGTGGCCTTGATCGAAGAGAAGAAGATGGGGGGCGACTGCCTGAATACCGGATGTGTCCCCAGCAAGTCGTTAATCGCCAGTGCAAAACTTGTCTCCTGTGTGAAACGCTCCCGGGATTACGGGATAGACAAAATGTCAGCGGATTTTGATTTCGCAGAGGTAATGGAGCGGATGCAGCAGGTGATCCGGAAGATCGAACCCCATGATTCGGTTGAGCGCTATACGGATCTCGGTGTGGACTGCTTCAGGGAGAGGGCGCGGATTGTGTCGCCTTTTGAAGTGCGCGCCGGCACCAGAACCCTGACCACGAAAAATATCGTGATCGCCACCGGCGCCTCTCCGGTTATACCGGATCTGCCGGGACTGGAAAAAATAAGATATTTTACCTCGGACAGCATCTGGGATGTAAGGACGCTTCCCGACCGGCTGGTCGTGCTCGGAGCGGGACCCATCGGGTGCGAACTTTCCCAGGCATTTTCCCGCATGGGGTCGGAAGTCGTTCTCGTTCAGCGGGGTGAGGATATCATGAAAAAGGAGGACCGCGATGCCGCCGGTGTGATCAGTGAGGTGTTCCGGGAAGAGGGCATCACCGTGCTGACGGATCATACCCCTGAAGCGGTTGAAGTGACCGACGGTGAAAAATACCTGTGCTGCCGTCACAACAATGAACCCGTCCGGATCGGATTTGACGGGATTCTTGTGGCCCTTGGCAGACGCCCCAATATCGAGGGGTTCGGACTGGCTGAACTGGGGGTTGAAATTGCGGATAACAGCGGGATCGAGACCAACCCGTTCCTGCAGACCAATTTTCCCAATATCTATTGCAGCGGGGATGTGCACGGCCGGTATCAGTTCACCCATACCGCCGCTCACGAGTCGTGGCATGCAGCCGTCAACGCCCTTTTCGGCAGGGTTAAAAAATTCCGGGTGGATTACCGCACGATTCCGCGGGCCACCTTCACGGATCCGGAAGTGGCGGTGGTGGGCCTGAATGAGACCGAGGCCCGCAGGGCCGGAATTGCCTACGAAACCGTCAAGTACAGCATGGCGGAGCTTGACCGCGCAATAACGGATTCACAGGAACGCGGATTTGTAAAGGTGTTGACCCGGCCGGGCCGGGACACCATTCTCGGGGTCACCATTGTGGCCGCCCATGCATCCGATATGATCGCCGAGTTTGTGCTGGCGATGAAGCACAATATCGGGTTGAACAAGATACTCGGCACCATCCATATCTACCCCACGATGGCCGAAGCCAACAAATTCGCCGCCGGCCGGTGGAAACAGAAACACGCCCCTGAGAAGCTGCTTTCCCTGATGGAAAAGTACCACGCCTGGATGCGGAGATAGGCCGTAGAAATGTCAGAAAACTCATTTGGCCGTTGGTTTTCCCCGTTGCCGTTAAAAGCGGTGCTTTTCCATTTGAAAACAGCCAAATACCGTAGGGCAAACAGGATATACACACGCAGACAGCCGACAGACGCTCCTGAACCCGGACGTCGGGGGATTTTCCCGTCCGCAGGCCTAAACCGCAGGAACTGCGGCCAGGTTTGTCCTCAGACAGCCTGCGGTTCTTAACGCCCTGCAGACGGAAAAATTTTTCCCCCTTATGTCCTGAACGTTCAGTTGCGCCCGCCGTCTGCCTGCTCCGGAATTGCCCGCTGTGATTGGTTGTCTTCAAGTCGCATGCATACATGTCAGGGGCCCGCGAGAATATGCTTTCATGTCGCCATAGCGGCTTTCATTTTTATCGGTGATAGAATAGCGCCGCCAGACAAAACGGATTTGGCAACCTGGCCCGTTACATTATCAGGGCCTGTTTCTCCCAGGAACGAATGGGCTATGTGCCTGCCGTTAAGCCCAATGAAATGTCTTCCAAAGAATCCCGGCAGAACTGGGCCAGGTTGATCCAAAAGATTTATGAGGTTGTGACCCTCTTGTATGTCCAAAATGCCAGGGACAAAGGAGAATTATCAGTTTTATCGAAGAGATTGATGTCATTGAAAAAATATTGTGCCACCTTGATCTCTGGGAGACCTTCAACCATGACCCACTGCAAAAGGTCTCAGATTCGGGAATTGGAAAGTTGGTATTGATTTTTGTCTTGACGTAAGTTGTTCTCGCCTGATACAAGCACAACATTTTGTGCTTGTATCAGGCAAAAGGTAATATTTTAAATTTTGGGAATTTTCAATATTCCCTTTTGCAAAAAGTAAGTTCTTATTCTACAGGGGGAAGAGAAATGGTTTTTCGGCGGGATGAATTCGGAAAATGCTCGCACGGGTCTGGTGTCGTTTCGAGAGCCTTATTGTACATATCATTGGCCGTTTTTGCCCTGGCCTTGGTAAGCCAGGAACCTGCTCATGCGTTTGACAGGTCTGGAGTGGTTCTCCTCACCAATGGAGAAAAAATCCGCTTCACAAAAATATACTTCAAATATATTGCAAACTTGAAGACGGGCGTTATAGTAAAAGAGATAGATAACATCAAGACAATTAAATTCCTTGATCCGGGCCTGAAGTACAACGGGACCAAGGGGAATTGTGGCGTAATGCAACTCGTTCTGTTCGATGGGAAGCAGCTTATGTGGCAGGTCTCCATGCTCAAGGGGCCTGATCACAATGACTATGTCGGGCTCCGGGCCAAGAATCCGGTGACTGGGAAGTACGAGCGAAGAGGCATTGAAACGAAAAGGATAAGGCGCATCGAGTTCAGGCGCGACAGAAAGAACTACAATGACGTCACATCGTCCTACAACAAGGACGTCAGGGGGGTCAAACTAGGCACGAGCCTTGCCGAGTTCATTGACAGGTTTGATGTCATGAAGACCTCGCGCTCGCGAGGCGCGAGCTTCAAGGAGGGCACTGTCGCGACCTATTATACGAAAAACCCGGTCATTGACGGCGGTCACATGGTGGGCCGGTTCACCACCTCCGCCAACCACTTATTCATGCTGCAGTTCCGGTACTACTTTGACCGGCACCCTGATTACCAGGCCATCCTGAACAAGGCCCGTCAGAAATGGGGCAGGCCTGACTTCACCTGCGTCAAGAAGAATCGTTATGGCCATAAGTTCAGGTCTGCCTACTGGGGATATTCGGGGTGCAATAGCCCTGAACCCACGACAAGGGAGTCGACATCCATCCAGGAAGCACCGAAAAACACAAAGTCGGAGTCCGACAACATGGGACCGCGCACAGTCCTTATCAACTTGGTGGATGGGAGCATCTATAAAAGTTTGAAGGGCTATCACGGTAAGCCTTATGCCGTTCCGGGAATCGGAGTCGTCCAAAGAGGCCCCATAAGCAAGGCACTCAGGAAGGAGTTTGTCAGCAAGTTCACTGGATTTGGGAAAGGGCTGGGGTATTGCGTCATCAAGGATGGCTCCTACGTAATATTCCAGACTCCGGATGATTATTCCGTGATTTATGGTTACACTCTGGAAAGATATACCTTTGCAGGTTCGAGCCCGAAAAAGGGTTTCTATTATATCAAGTCCGTAAACCTGAGAATGCCCGAGAAGGAGGATACGAACATAGTACAGATTCGGGGCTCGAAGACGAATATTTACGTTTTCGGCACCGACGGAGGTTACGTAGGTATGAGTGATTACAAGAGAGGGACTGAACAGGATGCAGAAAAGTTCCTGAAGTTGGTCAAGGAGTACAGCAGAAAGTGCTCAGAAAAGGATAGGCGCATCATCGCGCCTTATATTGCCGAGGTGAAAAATGCGATGTTTTAAGCCCCTTGCTCTTCTGGCCATGGCAGCTGTCCTGTTAATGCTCCCTACCGGGGTGCATGCCGGGGAGAAGGAGGTCCACAAGATGGCAAAGGACTTCTTCAATCCTTATGTTCCGAAGGAACGGCAGCATCAGAACATTCGCGATGCAGCCGAAGCTGCGACTGGTTACAGTACCTCCTCCGGAAATGAGGGCACGAAATCAAACCGGTCATCGGGGCATGCTCACGCAAGAAGTGCTTCGAATCTTGCGAAACCCGGAAAAGAGGACTCCCCTGATGCTCACACCTACAACGAAGAGAAGGACGACCTGAAGGATTTCGATTTCTAAAAGAAGGAGGGGCGAATAATGTCCAAATTACGAATGGTCTGTTTTCTCACTATCCTGATGATAGTTGTTTTCGGCGATACATTGTCTGCCAGTGGAGAGTCCTACATTGCGGTGCATCTTGACGTCCGGGACCAAATGGAATGGAAGGATGTCTGGATTGACTATTCGAAGTCAAAGTATGTGCGCATCAAGGTCTACAACAACGGGAAAGAAGCGTTCACGACGAAAAAGCTTTTTTACAGGAAGAATTCGCCCAGGGTCTTTGAACAGAGCAAGCTTTTTCTCATCCCTGTGCCTTCCGGAAAGGTCTCTTACTTGGTCCTCGTTGGCGTTGATTTTTCCAACACGAAGGATTGTGGAAAATTTTACAGAATGCCTGAGCTCCGATCATATAAATTTCGGAAGTATCTGAAGCCGGGTCAGGTGTGGTATGACAGATATAGAGTTAATTATAATGAATATAGTAAAAATAAAAAGAATGAACGGTTCCGCCGCCGCTGTTTTGTAGACCAATCCATTGGCAAACCTTTAGGCAAGCATTACATAGATGACAGGGGGGTCGAACGTTACAAGGACCTTCGCAACGTCTACAAGGAGAGGGTTTTTGTCAGCCTGCAGGATTTCGAAGGTTGGGCATGGGAAAAGCATTTTGATTCGATAATGGTTCAGTAAGGCATTAAGCTTCGCAAGAAGGGCGCTTTTCACTTCGCCAAGGGGCCCAAAAGATGGCTTTTGGGCCTATGTGTCAGGAAAGATGCCAGGTTCCGGTCAGCCCGCCTTTTGGAAAGCCATTGGGGTGCTGTTTGCACCAAATTCTTTATGAAGCGCAGCGTCAAACCGCAACCTGTCTGAGGACCGACCGGACCGGAGTTGTTGTGGTTTAGCACAGCGAATTTAGAATTTGCCAAACGGCGCCACCGGCTGACAAAAGGGGGGCTGACCGGAACGGCAAGCCGTCCGATTGCTTGCGGTAATCGACAAACTGCGAATGCCGTTGGCTTCTGAATTGTAAATCTTTCCATTATCTGGCGGTGGATATGTGCGATCAAAACACCTTGAATTTTTTTCAAGGCTGCTATAAACTTTCCTGATCAGTCGTCCGGCAGTCAGTTTCAAATATGCTCAGCCGGTTTCAAATTTGGTTAATTAAAAGGCGTATCAGGAAAATGCATGGGAACGATACAGAGTTGTGTTTTCAACTGGTATGTTTGGTTGTTTCATGAAAGATGATGCCGCCGCCATAGAAGCGTTAAAAAGAAGAATCAAAGAGCTGGAAAAAACCGACACGGAGCGTCGGCGTGCTGAAAAGATCAACACGGTTCTGTTCGAAATTTCCAATTCAGTGAACACGACGCAGGATCTGGACAATCTGTATCGCTCCATTCACAGGTCGCTCGGCCGTGTCATCGATGTGACCAATTTTTTTATTGCGATCGCGGACAGCAGAGAACGCACCCTCCACTTTCCGTATCACGTGGATACCGTAGATGACGATTTTCCTCCGATAAACAACTTTGACATCAATGATTCGCTCACCGGCCTGGTGGTCTCCCGGCGGAAGCCTGTTCTGCTGAAAAAGGAAACGTTGCAGGCCAGGCAGGAAAAGGGCGGTATATGGGGACCGATGCCCCTGATATGGCTGGGGGTGCCCCTTATGATCAGGGAGGAGGTGATCGGTGTGGTGGCGGTCCAGAGTTATACAGACCCTGATCTCTACAAACATCGGGACCTTAAGGTGCTTTCCGCTGTTTCAGATCAGATGGCGATCGCGATAGACCGCAAGCGGTCTGAAGATGCCTTAAGGGAGAGCGAAAGAAGGTACCGGCTGCTGTTCAAGAATGCCCCGGCCGGCATTTGCGAGATCGATATGGAAAAAGGGTGCTTTCTCAGTGTGAATGACATCATGTGCGAACACACCGGGTATTCGGAAGAAGAATTTTTTGCTCTGGCCCCTATGGACCTGCTCGCCGAGGAGAGTAAAACACGGTACCGGGAGCGGATCAGGAAAATGGCCGCCGGTGAAAAAGTGCCGGATAATGTGGAATTCACCATTGTGAAAAAAAACGGCGGCAAAGTCTGCACAATACTGAACAGCGACCTGATATACAGAAAGGGCAAACCTAGGGGAGTGCGGGTTGTGGCCTATGACATTACCGAGCGGAAAAAGGCGGAAAGGGAAAAAGTGAAGGCCCAGCAGTATGCCGCCGAACAGGAGAAGCTTGCACTGGTGGGGCAGGTGGCCGGGAAAATGGCCCATGATTTCAACAATATCCTGAGTGTGATCATGGGAAATGCCGAACTCCTGCTTCATATGTGCGCGGAAGGGGAGACAAAAAGACGGCTTGGATTGATATTCGATCAGACAAGACGGGGGAAGAACCTGACGAAAAATCTGGTGGTCTTTGCCAAAGACCAGGAGCCGAAACAGGAATTTTTCAACCTCGTCGAAAAAGTCAACCTGGTGCTCAATCTGCTGAAAAAGGATCTCCGGCAGATCCGTATCGTGCGGGAAGACGGGCGGGATTTGCCCAAAGTGCTTGCCGATCCCGGGATGATCGAACACGTGCTGGTCAACCTTGTTCAGAATGCCGTCCATGCGTTGAGCCTGGTTGAAAATCCTCAAATAACCCTTCGGACCTTTCTCAAAGATGAGCATATCGGTTTCGAGATTGCAGATAACGGGTGCGGGATTCCGGCGGAATATCTTTCCAGCATTTACGATCCCTCTTTTACCCTGAAGGGAAGCCGGGACACCAGAGGCGCCTATAAAGCCGGTATAAAGGGTACGGGATACGGCATGGCCAATGTGAAAAAATACATTGAACAGCACAGGGGAGTCATTTCCGTCGCCTCCGAGATCGGTTCGGGGACAGCGTTCACCGTAACCCTCCCGTATATCAGAGAGACACTGACCAAAGCGGAAAAGGAAGCGGTACGTCAAATGGAATTTCAGACTGGCAGGACCATTCTGATTGTCGAGGATGAAAAATTCCTGTCAGACGTTCAGTCCGGGGTCCTGTCCCGGTCCCCTTGTCACCATGAAGTGGATGTCGCTGACAGTGGAGAGGTTGCCATGGATCTGTTTGACAGGAACACTTATGATCTGGTGAGTCTGGATTATGTCCTGCCCGGAAAATTCAGCGGCATCGACGTGTATCATCATATCAGAGGGAAAGACAGTAAGGTACCGGTGCTCTTTATCTCCGGTAACATCGAGTTTCTGGAATCCATAAAAGAGTTGAAACGGGAGGATCCGCTGATCGATCATATTTCCAAACCCTGCGAGAACAAAGCGTATGTCAGCCGGATCAACATGCTGTTGAAGCAGAAGGAATAGGCCATGGAGTCAAAATTGTCCTGCGGCGTTTCCCGCCGGGAATTTTTAAAGTATGCTGCCGCCCTGTCGGCCTCTGCGGCAGCGGCGGGGCTTTTCCCTGCCTGTGCCGTAGACCCGGTAACCGGTGAAAAAGAGCTGGTGATGGTCTCCCGGCAGCAGGAGATCGAAATCGACCGGAATCACGCGGCATTTCAATTCTCTTCAGATTACGGCATCACCCGGGACAGCCGGCTCAACCGGTATGTGTCCCGGGTCGGCGAAAAGTTGCTGCCCCACGTTCACAGGCCCTGCGGCCGCCTGTATCAACATCACCCGGCATTATTGGGTGTTTCATACCGGGGGCTTGCCCCGGTTACAACCGTCAACGGTTGACACACTTGCGTGTTTTTGTCTTTCCGGCCAGGGGCCGGAACGCCAAGCCACCCGCTTCGCGGGCGGCCGTTGACCCTGGAGACGGAATATATGAAACCTGTTGTGGCGCTCCTCGGCCGGCCCAATGTCGGCAAATCAACCCTGTTCAACCGGATCACCGGTTCACGGCGGGCCCTGGTGAACAACATGCCGGGGGTCACCCGGGACAGGCAGTATCTCGACACCGAATGGGAAGGGGCAGACTTCCAGCTCGTGGATACCGGGGGATTCCTGCGGACGGATGATGACGCGTTTGCCGCGGACATCAGAGAACAGCTCGAGGTTGTAATAGGGCAGGCGGATATCCTGGTCGGCGTCATGGACGGCCGACAGGGCGTTACGCCCTATGACCGGGATCTTGCGGACATATTGCGCAAAACTTCAAAACCGGTTTTCTATCTCGTCAACAAGATCGACAGCGGTAAACTCGAGGACAATCTCTATGACTTCTATTCCCTGGGTGTGGAAAGGCTGTACGCGGTATCGGGCGAACACGGTCTGGGAGTGGGGGACTTTCTCGATGACATGGTGGCGGCGCTTCCTTCCGGCGTGGCATCCGAAGATACCGGCGGGGCGGACATCAAAATAGCCGTCGTGGGCCGGCCCAATGTGGGAAAATCGTCTCTTGTGAACCGGCTTTTCGGCGAAACCCGAGTGATTGTGAATGAACAGGCCGGAACGACCCGGGATGCGCTTGAAATACCGATCGAAAAGGCGGGAAGGCGGTTCTCTCTTATGGATACGGCCGGCATCAGGCGTAAAGCCAGAGTGGTCAAAAAAATAGAGAAATTTTCGATTATAAAGTCTCTGGAGAGCATGGAGGTGTGCGATGTGGCCCTGATACTCCTGGATGCGGCCGAGGGGGTAACGGATCAGGATGTCACCATAGCGGGGTATGCCGAGAAGAGGGGGTGCGGTGTCCTCTTTCTGTTAAACAAGTGGGATCTTGTGGAAAAATCCGATAAGATCGCCCAAAAGCATATCGACGAGCTGCGGCAGCGGGCAAAATTTCTTTCTTTCGCGCCTGCCGTGACAATCTCCGCTTTGAGCGGCCTGAGATGCCGCAAAATACTGGATGCGGTTGAATCGGTTTACAGCGAGTATACGGCACGGGTGAGCACCGGCTTTCTCAACCGGGTGATCGCGGATGCGGTGACAAGTGTCGAGCCGCCTCTGCATAACGGCCGCCGGATCAAATTCTTTTACGCCACCCAGGTCGGCACTGCGCCGCCGACTTTTATCTGCTTTGTCAATTATCCGGGGGCGGTTCATTTTTCCTATCAGCGGTATCTGGTCAATCAGATAAGGGCCTTTGCCGGGCTGGAAAAGACACCGGTGCGGCTCTACTTCAGAGAGCGGCCGGGCAAGCGGGAGAGACCGGTAAAAGGCGGCGATGAAAGGCGGGTAAAAAAATCAGGGGCCGCGGGCGGCGGGAAACGACAGAAACAACGGAGGCGGTAACGTCTCCAGGGAAAACCGGGGCGGACAGAAAATGGATCTTTTCGATCAGAACAGTGACCAGGGAGGACACAGGGCGCCCCTTGCCGAAAGAATGCGTCCCCGGCACCTCGATCAGCTGGTGGGCCAGTACAGGGTAACCGAGAAAGGCGGGCTCCTTCAGCAGGCCATTGAAAAGGATACCCTTTTTTCCATTATCCTGTGGGGACCGCCCGGCTGCGGCAAGACCACGCTGGCCGCCATTATCGCGAACGAAACAGCGGCCGGGTTCGTTCAGATTTCGGCGGTCCTCACCGGCATAAAAGAGGTAAAGGAGATTATTAAAAAGGCGGAAGAGAGACGGAAGCTTTACAAAAAAAAGACCATTCTGTTTGTGGATGAAATCCACCGCTTCAACAAGGCACAACAGGACGCCTTCCTGTATCACGTGGAAAAGGGGTATATCACCCTGGTGGGGGCGACCACGGAAAATCCTTCCTTTGAAGTGATTCCGGCTCTGGTATCCCGGTGCATGGTGGTGGATCTGAATTCCCTCGCCCCGTCGGATATAAAGACAATCCTGAAAACCGCCCTTGAGGACAATGAGAACGGGCTCGGTGCCCGGCAGATGGATTTTTCCGCTGAGGCCCTGGATCTCATTGCCGACATGGCAGACGGGGATGCCCGGGTGGCGTTGACCGCTCTTGAAACGGCCGCGGACCATTTTTCCGGAAAATCCTGCGTCGAGGCGGCGGATGTCGCCGACGCCGTCAAAAAGAAGGCATTGACATATGACAAAGCAGGAGATGAGCATTTCAACCTTATTTCCGCATTTCACAAGAGCCTGCGGGGAAGCGATCCGGACGCCGCCCTGTACTGGCTGGAAAGAATGCTTCAGGGCGGTGAGGAGCCCTTCTACATCATCCGCCGGATGGTGAGATTTGCAACGGAAGATGTGGGCATTGCCGATCCGGGGGCCCTGACCGCCGCTCTGAATGCGAAAGAGGCTTTCCGTTTTCTCGGGCATCCCGAAGGGGACGAGGCCCTTTTCCAGGCGGCCGTATACCTGGCCACGGCCCCGAAGAGCAATGCGGTTCATACGGCCAGGAAGAAGGTCGGGGAAACAGTCGAGAACACCGGGTCATATCCGGTGCCGCTGCACATAAGAAATGCGCCCACCCGGCTTATGGCCCAGAAAGGATATGCACAGGGCTACAAGTATGCCCACGATTACACGGGGGCGTACACGGCACAGGAATACCTTCCGGAAGCGCTTGCCGGCCGCCGGTTTTATTTTCCTTCTGAAAGAGGGTATGAAGGGGTCGTGAAAAAGCGAGTGGAAAAGTGGCTTAAGCTGAAAAAAGAGCCGAAATGATCACGCCAGGCAAAAATGGTTTTCCGTGGCAACCGCATGCCCCCCGCTGGTGAACGTTTTCTCCCATATATCCATGCGGCCGCTTTCACCGGCAATGAGAACGGTGGAAGAGCGGGTGCCGTAGGTGTCGCTTCTGATGAATATGGGCGAGAGCATGCGTTCCGCCGCAAGCCCTGCGCCGGTGTCGGGAAGCGCTTCATCCGGCGGTTTTTCCCGGTTTTCAAGGATGGAAAAGAGATCGGCGGGGTCAACGGTTTTCCTGTTGTCAACCGTTTTTTTTAGAAGCTTTCTGCCGAGGGTGACCTTGGGCCAGGGGGTGTTCAGAAGGTGGTTGCTGAGCCCGTGAATACCGGGAGACAGGGGCAGTATCCGGCCGTCTCTGTTTGAAAACCAGTAAATGCGGTGCCGGTCTCCCCAGACAAGGTTAAATCCGTTAAAGCGGTCCGCCTGCTGTTTCAGCTTTTCCATGAACCTGTCCCCGGTCTGCCCGGAGTGAAGACAGGCAGGGATGATCCCGCCCCTGGAGGCGGCGTCGTTTCTTTGAGACGCCGGATCCCGAAAGTTTGTAAGGGCGGCGAAGCGTTTGTCCCTGGATATGCCCATCCAGGTGCCGCCGCTTTTAAGATCCTTTCCGGCAAGGATGTCGGGGGCCTCTTCCCAGAAATGCATGGGGGATGCCTGCCGGTCGTAATACTCGTCCCGGTTGGCGGCGAGGATCAGATCGTATCCGGGTTTTACCTTATACGCAAAAAGTATCAGGCACATGGTTACCGATAGCCAAATGGTGATGAAAGACGTTTATGTAAGTTGCCCAACAGCGTACAGGCAGGAAACTCCCAGCCTCCTGCCGGGGAGACAGAACAAAGTCACCGTCTCTTTTCTTGTATTTTGTTGGCGTATTTGTTATGACTTTTGCGAAGTAAAATAGTCGATTGATATAAGAAAGTCAACGACCACCCAATAACAACAACCAGGAGGCACAAGAATGAGAGAAGCGGTTATCGTTAGCGTGGCAAGAACCCCTGTGGGAACTTTCGGCGGGTCGCTCAAGAATGTATCGGCAGTGGAGCTGGGATCCGCCGTGATGAAGGCGGTATTGAAAAAGGCGTCCCTGAAGCCGGCAGCAGATGCGGGACAAAAAGAAGCGGGGCCGGACGCCCTCAAAGATCAGGGTATGCTGGACCTTGAAAAAAAATCGTACGATTATGATACGTCGGCATCCGATGTGACCATTGATGAAGTGATAATGGGAAACGTCCTGCAGGCGGGACAGGGGCAGAACCCGTCAAGGCAGGCCATGATCGCCGCGGGCATTCCGAGACAGACACCGGCCTTTACCATCAACAAAGTCTGTGCGTCCGGATGCAAAGCCGTGGCCCTGGGAGCGCAGGCCATTATGACGGGAAGCGCTGATGTGGTGCTTGCCGGCGGGCAGGAGAGCATGAGCGGTGCCCCCATGGCGCTGCCAAAGGCAAGATGGGGTCACAGAATGGAGCTGACCGGGACAGGCGATATATATGACCTCATGGTTTTTGACGGGTTGTACGAGATTTTTTACGGATATCACATGGGACTGACGGCTGAAAATATCGTGGAAAAATACGGCATTTCACGGGAAGACCAGGACCGGCTGGCGCTGTTGAGCCATACAAGGGCCCTTGATGCGGTGAACAACGGGACCTTTGCCGAAGAGATCGTGCCGTTGACAGTAAAGGCAGGTAAAAAGGAGGTGGTCGTGGATACGGACGAACGCCCCATGGAAACCAGCATGGAGAAGCTGGCCAAGCTGAGGCCCGCCTTTAAAAAGGACGGCAGTGTGACGGCGGGCAACGCTTCAGGGATCAACGATGCCGGGGCGGCTGTACTCCTGATGTCCGAAGAAAAAGCGGCGGCACTGGGACTCGAAAAGCTGGCCCGGGTGAAGGCCTTTGCTTCCGGCGGGGTGGACCCGGCCTACATGGGACTCGGCGTTATTCCGGCCGTGAGAAAAGTGTTACAGATGACCGGTATGACCATAAAGGATATCGATCTGGTGGAACTGAACGAGGCGTTTGCTTCCCAGGCCCTTGCCTGCATGCGGGAGCTCGACCTGGATGTGGAGAAACCCAACGAGCTCGGCAGCGGTATTTCCATCGGTCATCCCATCGGCTGTACCGGTGCGCGACAGATTGTAACCGGTGTGAATCAGATGGCAAGAAAAAATTATGCAACAGGGCTTGTCACCATGTGCATCGGTGGCGGCATGGGAATGGCCATGATTATTGAAAGAGGGTGATACTGAAGCATCTGTTTTTAATATTTTTTTCTTTACTTGACGGCATGAAAGTGATAAGAAATAACCGTGTGGGCGTAAGTTTAAAAACAGGCAGAATGCGGTAATCGTTAAATGGATAACACCTTTGAATAATGGAGTTTTTTATGGATATTCCAAGAAAACTGGGGATTTTAATATATACAGCAGTACCCGCAATCATCGGCGGCGGCATTGTGTATCATTTTTTCGGAAGCTACCTTGAGGTAACCGTTTTTGAGATACTGCTTGTCATAACTGCGCTTGGATTGACAAGGCACTGATCCGGTACGGACCCGTTATCGTTTTTTTCTGTAAGGCGCTGCCCCGGGTGCGCCTTTTAAAGGGGCCTTTCGGATGTAAAGGCAGCGGGAAACAGGTGCCCCTGAACCTGCCGGTCCTCTCTTTTTATGCCTGTTAAACGGTGGAAAGTTGGCGCAAAATAATTCTTTAAGAGTTGTCTTTTCCTTTTTTCTGGTACTTTTTTGTATCGCTCTATACCTTTCCGGAAAGCTGATTGCGCCTTTTTTTTCCATCCTTATTCTCGGTATCGTTTTCGCCGGTGCCTTTAACCGCTTTTACCGGTTTCTTTCCCGCAGAATCAATCGGGCGGTCGCTTCGATTTTCGTGTGCATCATCATTCTGATTTTGGTGCTCATCCCGGTCATGTTTTTCGTGGGCGTGCTGTCCAAGGAGGCGTACGATCTCTATCTCATGGGAAAGCACGCGGTTTTCAACGATCAGCTCAAAAATCTGCTGCAGGACACCCGGATTATCGAGCGCGTGAACAAACTGTTCGCTTATGCCGGCATCGAGAAAACACTCACCTTTGAAGAGCTGTTAAATCCGGTCTCCGAGATGGGGCGGACGCTGGGGTACTTTCTGTTTCAGAAAGCAAGCTTTCTCGCCTCCAATGTGTTCAAGTTCGGGGTGTATTTCTGTTTCATGCTGGTCGTGGTGTTCTATCTGCTGATCGACGGTCACCGGGTGATTGACTATATCTACGATCTGTCGCCGCTGCCGTACGACCACAACAAAAAGATTTTTGAAAAATTCATGGGGATGAGCGGTGCCGTTCTCATCGGGAACGGCCTGGGCGGTCTCATTCAGGGATGTCTTGGCGGCGCGGCTTTTGCAATGCTCGGGTTCAACACCCCCTTTCTGTGGGGGGGTATCATGGGATTTCTGGCGTTTCTCCCGATTGTGGGGGTCGGCTTGGTCCTTATACCCGGCGCTGCGCTCCTTATGCTGAATCAGCGGATAGCCGCCGGTATTTTACTGATCATTTTTTACGGGGTGCTTTCCTGGGGGGTGGAATACATATTCAAGCCGAAAGTGGTCGGTGACAGGGTGAAAATGCACCCGCTGATCGTTTTTTTTGCGATTATCGGGGGGCTGAAAGTGTACGGGCTGCTCGGCATTATTTACGGCCCCCTGATCATCACGTTTTTTTTAACGCTGACTGAAATATATGTCAGCAGTTTCCAGATGGTAATCGATCCTGAGAAGGTTCAGAAAAAAGAGCAGAAATGTTTAAAATCGGATGCTGAAAAATGATAAATAAAGAAGAGAATGTGACAAGTATTGAAAAAGAGATGAAGCGCTCCTATCTGGAGTATGCCATGAGCGTTATCATCGGCCGGGCCCTGCCGGATGTAAGGGACGGGTTGAAGCCGGTCCACCGGCGGGTTCTTTATGCCATGCAGCAGTTGAAAAACGACTGGAACAAGGCGTATAAGAAGTCTGCCCGGGTTGTGGGGGATGTCATTGGTAAATACCACCCCCACGGAGATTCGGCTGTTTACGATACCATTGTCCGGATGGCGCAGCATTTTTCTTTACGCTATACCCTGGTGGACGGCCAGGGAAACTTTGGGTCGGTTGACGGCGATTCCCCCGCGGCGATGCGGTATACAGAAGTACGGATGCGGAAACTCGCCCATGAAATGCTGGCCGATCTTGAAAAAGAGACAGTGGAATTTCTTCCCAATTACGATGAAACCATGGAAGAACCGGCCGTGCTGCCCACTAAATTTCCGGCCCTCCTTGTCAACGGCACCTCCGGCATTGCGGTGGGCATGACCACCAATATCCCTCCCCATAATCTGAAAGAGGTGGCCGAGGGCATTATCGCCCTGATCGACAAACCGGATATGGCGCCCCTCGATCTGATGGCCCATATTCCGGGACCCGATTTTCCCACGTACGGTATTATTTCCGGTACCCGGGGGATCCGGGAGGCCTATTCAACCGGCAGGGGGGTTATCAATATCCGGGCCGCGATAGAGGTCGAAGAGAACAGCAAGACAAAACAGAAAGCCATCGTCGTTAACGAACTGCCGTATCAGGTCAATAAAGCCAAGCTTGTCAAAAAAATATCCGATCTCATGAAGGACAGAGTCCTGGAAGGGGTTTCCTTTGTCAGGGACGAGTCGGACCGGCACGGCATGCGTGTTGTCATCGGCCTGAAAAAATACGAAATCGAAGATGTGGTCATCAATCAGCTGTACAAGCATACCAGTATGCAGGTCAGTTTCGGCATCATTTTTCTGGCGGTGGTGAATAACCGGCCCGAACTTCTCAATATAAAGCAGGTCATCGAGGCGTTCATTGAACACAGAAAAGACGTGATTGTCAAAAGGACCCGTTTCGATTTGAGAAAGGCGGAGGCACGGGCTCATATTCTTGAAGGTCTCAAGAAGGCCCTGAGCCACCTTGATGAAGTGGTGGCCCTTATCCGCGGATCGGCTTCGCCCGAGGAGGCGAAAGCCGGTTTGATCAAAAAATTTGACCTGTCGAACCGCCAGGCACAGGCCATTCTCGACATGCGGCTTCAGCGGCTCACTGCGCTTGAACGACAGAAAATTGACCAGGAGTATGACGCCCTTTTAAAGGATATCGCGTGGTACAACAAGATTCTTTCATCCGGGGAAATTGTAAAAAAGATCATCAAGGATGAGCTTGCCGCACTCAAGGAAGAGTATGGCGATGAAAGGCGTACGCAGATTCTCGAAGAATCCTCGGAAATCAATGTGGAAGATCTGATAGCCGAAGAGGACATGGTGGTGACCATCACCAGGAGCGGGTATATCAAACGGAACCCCATTACGCTTTACGCCAGCCAGCACCGCGGCGGCAAGGGTAAAGTGGCCATGGGGACCAAGGAGGACGATTTTGTCGAGCATGTGTTTGTGGCTTCCACCCATCATACGTTCCTGTTCATCACCAATATGGGGAAAGTGTATCAGGCCAAGGTATATGAGCTGCCGTTGGCCGGCCGTTCCAGTATCGGCAAGGCCATTGTCAATTTTCTTAATTTCGACCGGGATGAAAAACTGGCCACCGTGCTCACGGTTCCGGAATTTGAAAAGGACCGGTACGTGGTCATGGCCACGCGGAACGGAAGGGTCAAGAAGACCGACCTGATGGCCTATTCAAGACCCCGGTCCGGCGGTCTGATAGGGGTCAAGCTTGCCGAAAACGATGAGCTGATTGCCTCGCGCATCACCTGCGGCGGTATGGATGTCATGCTCGGTTCGAGTGACGGCAAGGTGATCCGGTTTAATGAAGATGATATCCGGACAACGGCCAGGGGATCGATGGGCGTGAAGGGCATGGCCATCGGATCAAGCGATGCGGCTGTCGGGATGGAGGTTCTGGGCGGCAGCAAGACCCTGCTGTGTGTCACGGAAAACGGTTTCGGGAAACGAACCCAAATTGAAGAATACCGTTCCCAGGCAAGAGGGGGCAAAGGCGTTTTTTCCATCAAGACCTCCCGGCGCAACGGCAAGATGGTCGCCCTTATTCTGGTGGATGACAATGACGAGCTTATGCTGATCACCGACAGGGGCAAACTTATCCGGATTTCTGTCACGGGGGTTCCGGTGATAAGCAGAAACACCCAGGGCGTGAAGCTCATCGACCATGAAAAGGGAGAGAAGGTGGTGGGCATTGCCCGGCTGCCCAAGGAAGCGGAGGAAATTCCCCCCCCTGACACGGAACAGGAGTAAAAAGGCATACCCGTCAGGGTCTCAATCGGTGACGATAGTAACCGGGGGTGTGCTCCCGGTTTGAAAACAGCTAATGAAAGAGGGAAGTGATGGGAAAGGCAGATCACAGGGGAGGACACAGGCAGCGCCTCAGGGAGCGGTTCCTTGCCGGCGGGCTTGACGGCTTTCTTGATTACGAAGTGATCGAGCTTTTGCTCACGCTGAATACCCCGCGGAAAGACTGTAAGGAAAGCGCCAAAGCCCTTCTCAGAGAATTTTATACATTTCAGGGTGTTATAGAAGCCCGGCCCGAAGACCTCCAGGCGGTTCAGGGGGTGGGGCCGGCGAATATCCTTGGTCTGAAAATCGTCCGTGCGGCTGCGGAACGCTACCGGAAACAGAAAATAGTGCAAAAAGATGTTGTAAAGAATTCAACGGATCTGCTATCCTATTTGCATCATGCAATCGGCAATAAAGACAGGGAGTACTTTGCCGGTATCTTTCTGGATGCCAAAAACAGAGTTATTGCCGCTGAAACTCTTTTTACAGGGACCTTGACTTCAAGCGCAGTGTACCCGAGGGAGGTAATTTTGAAGGCTGTCCGGCACAATGCCGCATCGGTGATATTTGCGCACAATCACCCCTCAGGTGACGCGGAACCGTCCCGGGAAGATATCAAAACCACCCGGAAACTCTTTTTCGCTCTGGGGTATACCGGCATTACGGTTCATGAACATCTGATCGCCGGCAAAGATTCTTTTTACAGCTTTCATGAAAACGGGTTTATTGAACAATTCAAAAAAGCGTTTCAATTGGAAAATGAGTGACAAGCGCGAGATAAAACCGGACTGTTTCAAAGATCTGGATACGGTCTTTCCGGTAAAGGAGAATGGATTGCGGGAGACGCCGCCGTACTGCATGTATGAATGCCCCTTCAAGACAGAGTGCCTCAAAGCCGCCATGACGACAGAGAAAGGAATGGCCGTGGAGGAGGAGATTCTGGACCGGGGAACCCGGGCAGGCGTTATTAATTTTTTTGAGAGATGGTCACGGAAAAAACAGATGCACCGGCGAACAGGGAGATGAAATGAAACGGATAAAAGATGTGGATGTTTCCGGTAAAAGGGTCCTGGTTCGGGTTGATTACAATGTGCCTCTGGATGAAAACGGTCAGATCTCCGATGATAACCGGATCAGAGCAACCCTTCCGCTGATCCGGCATGTCGAAGATCAGGGCGCGCGGACAATCCTGGTCTCCCACATGGGGCGGCCCGGCGGGGAAAAGGTGCCGGAATTGTCGCTGTCCGTGGTGGCCGGCTGTCTTTCCCGGCTGTTGAACAGGGAGGTGGGATTTGCAGAGGACTGTATTGGCGAAGCGGTCAAAGATCGGGTGATGCGTCTGAAGGACGGGGAGATCCTTCTGCTGGAGAACCTGAGATTCCACAGAGAGGAGAAAGCAGGTGATGCCAATTTTGCAGAAGAACTGGCCGGACTGTGTGATGTGTATGTCAACGAAGCCTTTGCCGTATCACATCGCGAGCAGGCCTCCGTTACAGGCGTGCCCCGATTCGCGCCGGTTTCGGCGGCCGGGTTTCTGCTCGAAAAGGAGTTGAACGCTTTTTACGGTTCCGTTAGGAATCCCGTCAGACCGCTGGTGGCGATAATAGGCGGGGCGAAAGTTTCCGGCAAACTCGAAGCCCTGACCAATATGCTCAATCATGTTGATTTCCTGATTATCGGCGGCGCCATGGCCAACACATTTCTCAGGAGCCGGGGGGTTGACACCAAGGGTTCTTTTGTAGAAGCGGAGCTCGTGGACACGGCTGCCGATATCATTAAAAAGGCAGCCGACAGCGGAATCAAACTCCTGCTGCCTGAAGATCTTGTTGTGGCGGACAGGTTTGACAGGGCGGCCGAGACAAGGGAGGTGGATATCGACGATATCCCTGACGGATGGATGGCAATGGATATCGGCCGGAAGTCCGCTGGACGTTTCGCCGGGACAGTTGAAAAGGCGGGAACCATTGTCTGGAACGGTCCGCTGGGCGTTTTTGAAATGCCGCCTTTTATGGCGGGTACGAGACGCATTGCCCAAGCGGTTGCGGCCGCTTCGGCCTTCTCCGTTGTCGGCGGCGGGGATACCGATCTGGCCGTGAAAATGTGTGGCGCAGCTGATAAAATAAGTTATATATCAACAGGCGGCGGTGCATTTCTGCATCTCATGGAGGGAAAAGAATTGCCGGGAGTGGCGGCGTTGAACTGACGGATCCAAACCGCCAAGCCTGTTTGTAAAAATGCGAAACGATTGGTTTCGGTTGAAAAAAGGAGACCCGTATGCTGTTCTGCGTCACAAGAGAAGAACTGAGCCGTGAGGACAAGCTCACAAGAGCCTACTATCAGGTGTTGCGGGATGAGCTGGACCAGTTTGTTATAAAGTATTCCCTTGTGGACTCATACAACAATTTTCTGCGCCAGAAGATGCCGTATCCTTTTGTGGAGCTGCGGGAACTCAAGCCGAGAGCCAGAATCCCCAGCATCGAATTCGAAGCCCAGAATTCTTTCCTGGTGATTTTTACCGAAGATCATCTGGGGGAGCGTCACAAAAAATATATCCGCTATTTTGACGTGAACAGGACCACCAAGACCAACCTGATGAAACACAAGGATTTTCCTGATGTGGACCGGTTCAACCGGCAGATCAAGTATCTTGAGACGGAGGGCTTTTTCTCTTTTCTCGAAGCGCTCCTTCCGGTGGACTATGCCCTTTTGATCCAGCGGTCGAGCCTGTCCAGAAAGAGTTATGTCCTGTCGCATTTTCATGTAAGGATCGACTGGCCCATAGCGGATGCGGCCGAGGATCTGGGGAAATCTCTCCGGTATATTTCCAAGGATCTTTACGAGAAGGGGGACAAGTATGCCGAGGACCTTCAGAAAAAATTGTTCGAATACTACGGGGTGCCGGTGATGGCCGGCGGCCGGCGGACCGCGGCGGTGGTTGCCGCCCAGTATCTGCGGAAACTCGGCGGGATTATCACGGTTTATGCCGGTTCCAGTGAATCCCGTGCGCTTTTGACGATAGATGAAAAGGGGATATCCAAAAGCGTGCTGGTGAAGTTCTCCGAGCAGGAGGTAAGAGATATCGCCAAACGAGCCGGCAAGACATTGAACTCTTTTACAAAAAATTATGTCGTGGCACGGGAAGGCAAACAGTGTATCTGTATTTTCAATGCCCGGTATGACTATACCAGTCATGCCCTGCCCTCGGAAGGCGGCAAACTCAGGGACTTGAAGGTGGACACCAACTGGCTGACGGTCGCTTCCGAATACATCCTACCCAAACCGTTTGTCAAAAAACACGCCCCGATTTCCCACAAGATCATTTACTCATAGAGCTTTTTGATCATTGCGGTTTCATCGCAGTTGGGAAAGTTGACGCACAAAATGCAGTCCGACCATACCTTCAAGGGAAGCTCGGATCTGTCAATGACCATGAAACCGAATCTTTCGAAAAATGAGGGCCGGTACGTCAGTGTAAAGAGTTTGGCAATATTGAACACCAGGGCCTCCTGGATGGCCCTGTCCACGAGAAGTGCGCCGATGCCGGTACCCGCGTGGTTTTCCTTTACAGCCAGCGACCGGATTTCGGCAAGATCCTCCCAGCAGAACTGAAGCGCGCAGCATCCGACAACAGCACTTTTCCCCTCTTTTTCATCCATGTATACCCAGAAATCTCTGAGGTGGTCATATAGTTTGCTCAGCGGGCGCGCCAGCAGATCTCCTTTCCTGCCGTATTCCTGAAGCAGCTTGTAAATTCCCGGCACATCCTCAATCCTGGCTTTTCTGATCATGGCGTCCTCCTGACAGTCCGTTTTTTATTTTTTGTCTTTCCAGAGCCTTCCGCTGTCTGCAGGGTACCTATTATCATTTTTGAGATGATGCGTATATGAAAATCTGCGGTGGCTGTTTTCAAACAGCGGTGTATTTCGGGGACACTTCAGGGAATGGCGGGCAGGGTGTCAGACCCGGTCGGGTTCTTTCAAAAATGCGGCTACCGCATTTTTGAACGCCTCATCGGTGAACGGTTTGTGCAGGATTTTATTGATGCCGGATTTTTCAAGCATTGTGTCGTTCACAACAATATCACCGGCCTTGTCTTGGATGAAATCACTCTGCGTGGTGATCATCAGGATGGGCACTTGTTGTTTGGTATACTTTTTTCTGATCTCCCTTGTAAGCTCAAGTCCGCTTATGTCGGGCATGTTGAGATCTGTTATCACAAGATCGGGTTTCTGTTTTGCAATTTCCGGTATGGCCTTTCCCGGATGATAAAACAGATGGGGGGTGCAGCCCAGCGCGGCGAGTTTGTTCCGGTAGAGTTTCAGCATCATTTTCGAGTCATCCACCACCACGATTTTCAGATTTTTCCCGGCATGGGGCCGTATTCCCCGGTTTTTTCCGTCCGGAAAAATTTTTTCAGCGATTTTTCCGGCTGTATTTATCTTGCCCTTTTCCTTTAACAGGGAAAGAAATCTTTTCCCGGTTTCCGGATCCGCCTTTTCCACAATATGCGCCTGCGCCTGTTTTAAGAAGGCCTCTTCATCAACAATGAAGCTGAATAGGTTGGTTGCGCCGGAATCGATCAGGGCGGCCACCGCATTTTGTGAATCGCCGGATTCCTCCCGCACGATATTTTTCAGCCCGGCAATCAGGGCACTTGACAGATTTCTGTCAAGTGCCCTTGCCGCCCCCATCCGGACGCTTTCAACCGGGTCTGTCAATCCTTTGGCCAGACAGATCGCCGATTTTCTGGACGGCAGTTTTTCCATGGCCTCAAAGGCGGCCTGACGGATATTGGGGTCCTTTGGACAGGCATTGATAATATCCATAATCGGGTTGACGGCGGCGGGGTCCCCGATATAGCCAAGGGTGGTAATCAGATGCACCATGTAGTCGGACCGGGCATTGCGGAACGACTCGGTAATCGTGGGAACGACTTTGCTGCCGAGCTTTATGAGTTCGTCAATGGCGGTATCCCGTATCACGGTAATCGGTGAGCTCAGAAGCGCGGTCAGTTGCTGCAGGGCGTAAAGGTCCTGGATTTCAGCGATCGCCTCCACTGCCATTTTAACGGTCTCCTCCCGGCCCGACATGAAGGCGAGAAGCTGATCCACAGCGTCACTGCCGCCTGTTCCGGAAATGGCATGGATGGCTTCATGCCGCACACTGCTTTCCGGGTGTCCGGCAAGGGAGCTGAATACCCCGATATCCTGCTGCCGCCGCAACGCCCCCAAAGCGCGGACAGCCGCCATGAGCACATCCGGATCGGACTCGGCGGCAACTATCTGTCTCAGAGAGGGCGCAGCCGTTTCCAGGACCAGGTCTTCGGCCGCCTTTAAAAAAAGAAGCCTTGTTTTTTTGGTGTTGTCTGTAATGTATTTTATGACCCGGTCTGCATTTCCGTAAGCCTTGTCCAGTATGAGCTCGTAAAGTCCCTGCCGGATCTCCGGGTTTGAAATGTTCACTTTGGTCAGGTATTCGAGAAGCGGGAAGGCGACTTCTTCAGGGGCGTTGCCGAGTTCGGCAATGGCTTTTTTCTGAAGGGTAAGATCAATATCGGAATCAGAGGCGAACTGCAGCAGCGCCTTTGCTTTAACCGTATCCGCTTGTTGGATGCAGAATTTGAGTTCATCGAGAAATTCATCAGGGACAATGCCGGTCATGAAGCAGCTCCTTGCGTAAACTGCTTGAACTGGTAAAATACGGATCTCAAGTACCGTCTGGATTGGAAAAGGTCTGTTTCGTTGATAAGGGATTCTGTCGACCCGATTAACAGGTAGCCGTCCGGTGCCAGGACTTTTGAGATGTTGGCATAAATTTTTCTCCGGTCCGCCGACGCAAAATAGATCAGCACATTTCTCAGCAGGATGATGTCAAATGTGCCGATATTGGGAAAAGGTTTTGTCAGGTTGACGGTTTTGAACTGCGCCATGGCCCGTATTTGGTCTTTAATCCTGTATTTGTCCCCCTGTTTTTCAAAGAAACGTTCCAGCCGCTTTTTGTCGAGTCCCCTGGAGACTTCGAATTTGTTGTAAATACCGTAGCTTGCCTGGGCAACGGCCGCGTTTGAGATGTCGGTTCCCAGGAGTTTGATATTGTACTTATCCATGGTGACCCCCATTTCGGTGAGGGCCATGGCGATACTGTATATTTCCTGACCTGTCGAGCAGGCCGCGCTCCACAACCGGATAGAGGGGGTCAGCCCGGAGCCTCTCTTGGATCGTCTGTCAATGAGGTCCGGCAGTATTTTGTGCTGAAGAAGTTCGAACGGGGCTTTGTCCCTGAAAAAGTAGGTTTCGTTGGTGGAAATGGCGTCCACAATAGCCCCTTCAATTTCTTTTTTGGTGTCCAGCCGGGCCTTTTTGTAGAGGACTGTATACGAGGGGCAGTTGTATTTTTCCAGAATGGGACCGAGCCGGGTCTTCAAAAGATACTCTTTTCCGGTTTCAAGCCATATTCCTGAAATCTCGAAAATGTAGTTTGAGAACAGTTTGAACTCTTCCGGCGTAACGTCAACTCCTGCCATGGCATTTCATTTCGTAAAAATAATGAATAAAGGTAATTACTGTAACACGGTTTTTGCTATCTCTTCGGCAATTTTATCCAAAGGGGCTATGACATCGACTGTTCCTGATTCAATCGGCCCCTTGGGCATACCGTAGACAGTACAGGACGCTTCATCCTGGGCAATAATAAAACTGCCGCTCTCTTTCATCATTCCCAGGCCTTTAGTTCCGTCCGATCCCATGCCTGTCATAATGACACCTGTCGCCCGTCCCACGTAATACTGGGCGAGTGACTTGAACAGATAGTCAACCGAGGGTTTGCAGCTGTTTTCAGGCGGGTCGTCGGTTATTTTTATTTTCCGGGTGATGCCGTCCGCACCGGATATGATTTTCATCTGCATGCCGCCGGGGGCGATATAAATGGTCCCCGGGGTTAAAATGTCCCCGTTCTGCGCCTCTGTGACTGTCAGTCTGGATTTCCTGTTCAGGCTGCCGGCAAGGGATGCGGTAAAGAGAGGGGGCATGTGCTGCACAATGAGGATAGGCACATTGATATTTTCGGGCAGCATCGGGACCATTTTGTTCAGTGCGTTCGGCCCGCCGGTGGAGATGCCGATGCCGACGATTTCAGAAAGCGTTTTTCTGTCCCTTTTCCGGACAATGGGCGGGGCTTCGGATTTTTCCGGCACCGGGTGTTTCCGCGGCCGTGAAATTTTTTCCCTGATTTTCGCCCGGGTCAGCCGTTCCCTTTTCAAAAGGTCAATCATTGGTCTGAGCGCATCGTTGACCTTTTTCATATTCTCGGCCATGGACCCTTCATCCGGTTTGGGGATGAAATCCAGCGCCCCGAGTTCAAGGGCCTTTATGGTCATTTCACCCCCCTCACGGGTCAGGGTGCTGAGCATAATCACCACGGGCGGTTCCGGCATTTCTCTGAGTTTTTCAAGAACTTCGATGCCGTTTATCTCCGGCATTTCTATGTCCAGGGTGATAATGTCGGGTTTCAATGAATTGATTTTGGAAAGGGCGATTTTGCCGTTGTGGGCGACCCCGGTCACTTCAACACCGGGAATCTCCTTTAATACATCGCTGACAATTTTTCTGTATACAACCGTATCATCGATCACCAGGGCTTTGATTTTTTCCATTATTCTTTCAGAACCTCGTCTATATCCAGAATGCCGACCAGGTTGTCTCGGGTTTTCAATACACCGCTGAAAAATTTTCCTTTGATGCCGCTCAGGTTGGAGGGGGCCTCTTTTATGTCTTCCTGTCCGCCTCTCACCATATCACTTATTGAATCCACGATAAGTCCGATATGCTCGTCCTCTGAATTGACAATAACGTTCCGGTTGTCTTTGCTTTTTTTGATTTCCGAAAGCCCGATTTTTTTACCCAGATCGATGACGGTCACGATCCTTCCCCTGAGATTCAGAATTCCCACGACATAATCCGGAGCCTGGGGGACTTTGGTAATGTCGAAATGCTTGTTGATTTCCTGGATCGTGAGGATGTCCAGTCCGCATAATGCGTCTCCCACATAGAAAGTTGCGAGTTCTATGCTTGTATCGTCGCTCTTTAAAGTATCGTCCGCCATATTGGTTTTCTCCTGTTGTAAAGAAGAGGCATGCATCTTACAGTAAGTGCAGATGCTGTTTAACGATTTTCATCAGTTTTTCCCGGTCCAGTTTTATTTCATATTCGTCAATCCCCACTTCCCGTCCTTTCTGGACGTGGGCGTCACTGGCCAGAGAGGTCAGCGCGATAACCGACAGATGCCCGAACTTGGGGTCGTTCTTGATCCGTTTGGTCAGCTCGAACCCGTCCATATTGGGCATTTCAAGGTCTGTCACCACAATGTCTATCTGGTCGGAACGCTCTTTGAGCAGTTCCCACGCTATCTCACCGTCTTCCGCTTCAAGCACGGTGAACCCGTCCTCTTTCATAAAGTATTTGACCTGGTTTCTGAAGAAAGCCGAATCCTCGGCGAACAGGATTGTTTTTTCTTCTCCCTGTTCCTGAATCCGGGTCCGGGTCTGTTCATCCTGTTCAAACCAATTCGGATTCATCTGGCGGGTGAATTCAAAAATGTCGATCAGCAGGGTGGTGCGCTCGTTAATGATCATGGAGCCGCTGATGCAGGGCTGTTTCAGCGTGCTTTCATCCACATCCAGCACCACTTCCATTGCATCCACGGGAGGCGTCACGATAAGCCCCAGTTCCCGTTCCTTGACTTTAAACACGATTACCTCATGGAACTCCCTTTCCGGAACCGATTGCACATCGGCCGCCTGAGAGAGTTTGTACAGCGGAAGGGTGCCGCCCCGGTACTGCACCACTTTCCGGTTGCTGACAATTTCGATGCTCGATGTTCTGATTCTTTCGATCCGCTCCACGAGATTCAGCGGGGCTGCGAAATGTTCTGTTTCCGCATTCCTGAAAGTGATCAGGGCCGCTTTGTCTTTCCCGGCCTCTTCGTGTTTTTCCGCCTTTTTTTTCAGTGCCGGTTTTTCGGAAATGGCAGAGAGGTTCGCCGTGTGGGCGAGATTCGCAATGTCGAGAATCAACGCTACCCTGCCGTCCCCCATAATTGTGGCGCCCGCATATGCGTCGCATTTTTTAAGATGTCTGCCCACGGGTTTGACCACTATCTCTTCCGAATCCAGGAGCCTGTCCACAATGAGCCCGTATTTGAACGATCCGGCCGACACGACGGCGATGTTCAACGCACTCTGTGCGCGATATCTTCTGTCGCCGCCCTTTCTTTCAAGGACGGCATCCGCTTCCGGAGCTTCCCCAGTTGCCGTGTCGGGGGATTCTTCGGGGGGGGGCGTGTTTTCAAGCTGCCGGGAACGCCGGTCCGCAATATTTTTTCTCCTGTCCGGATAGATTTTGTCGTCTTCAGGGTTGACAAACGACTTTTCGATACCGATAAGGGAGGCCAGGTCCAGAAGCGGCAGAAGCTCTCCCCGCAGCCGCACCACGTTTGCGTCCCCCACTTTTTCAACCCGTGTTTTTATCTGTGCCGCCGGTATCCGCAGCAGTTCATCGATGTTGACCTGGGGGATGGCATACCGTTCATCGCCGACAGCAGTGATCTGGCTCGGGATGATGGCAAGCGTCAGGGGCAGTTTGATCTGGACGACCGACCCTTTTCCCGGTTGTGAATCCAGTTCGATAATACCGCCGAGGTTCTGTATGTTGGTGACCACGACATCCATCCCCACACCCCGGCCTGACACATCGGTTACCGCCTCGGCCGTTGAAAAGCCGGGCTTGAAAATGAGTTCGGTTTTCTCTTTGGCACTCATCTGCGAGGCCTGCTTTTCCGATATGAGATTTTTGGAGACAGCGGTTTTCGCCATTTTTTCAGGATCGATGCCCCTGCCGTCATCCGATATGACAATATTGACCTGTCCGGCATCATGGTAGGCTTCCAGAAGGATTTTGCCGGTGGGGGTTTTGCCCACTTCCTCTCTTTGAGCAGGGGTCTCGATCCCGTGATCCACAGCATTCCGGACAAGGTGGGTCAACGGATCGTTGACGGATTCAAGGATGGTCTTGTCCAGCTCTACTTCCTTGCCTTTGATGTCAAGATCGATGGATTTGCCCAGGTCTCTGGACAGATCGCGCACCACCCTGGTAAATTTGTTGAATATGTTGGCGATGGGCTGCATCCTTGTTTTCATGATCGCTTCCTGCAGTTCCGAGGTGATCATGTCGATGCGCTGGCTCGACTGTTCGGTTGCTTTGGTGTTGGACGAGCTGATCCCCTGCAGCAGCTGATTGCGGCTGAGAACGAGTTCGCCTGCGAGCGTCATCAGGGTGTCGAGAAGGTTTACATTGATCCGTAATGAACTCTGTATCTTGGATTGTGCGGCGGTATCGGGCTGAAACGTCTCTTTTCCTTTTGCGCCGGTTTCTTCCTGTGTTTCAGGGCCGGCTGTTTGTTTTTCATCCGCCGCTGCCGCTTCAGCCGTTTCTTTTACCGGCTGTGTTTCGGCGGTTTTCCCGGTTGGCCTCGCCGTTTCTGAGACATCCGCCGGAGCGGCGGAGGCGGAGGTTTCAACAGCGGCGGCTTCCGGCCTGAGGAGCATATCGTCGGAAACGGGGTGGATGTACTTCTCATCGAGTTCAAACAGGGTGGTGGTCATGTCAGACTCAATTATGGAGGAAAACAGTATCTGAAAAGGGATCCGGTTAAAAGAGGGGGTCTCTTCCAGGGTGCCCACCGCTTCGAAATCGATGCGGGAGTCCAGTATGGTGCCTGTTTTTTCAAGGTTTCTGATCACCTGGAGCGGATTTTTGTCTCTGCGCTGGATATCGTTTATAAGGTCGTATTCCACCAGGTAGAGATGCTCTCCTTTGTCCTTCTTTGTATCCATCTCATAGAGGGAGACCTGCGGGAAAATCCGGCCGTGGGGAAGCTTGATGTCCACCAGCCGGTATACCATTTCCTGCTTCTCCTCCGGCAGTGAGGTCTGGGTGATTCTTTCAAGTTCGGAAATGTGACTTGAAACATCTTCTTCATTGCTGGCCTCGGCATTTTTCAGAAGGTTTTCCAGCCGGTCAAATCCTTTCAGAAGCACGCTTATTTTGTCGGAATCGGGCGTAAGTTCCAGACTTCTGACAAGACCGAGCACATTCTCCAGGCGGTGGGCCAGCTCCTTGATGGTGGCAAGTCCCATAAAACCGGCACCGCCTTTTATGGAATGGGCCGCCCGGAAGACATTGTTCACCAGATCCACATCCACATTATCGCCCCCTTCTTCTATTGTCAGAAGGTCGCTTTCAATGTCTTCCAGATGGTCGAGGGATTCTTCGATATACATTCGCAATGTCTCATCGTCTTCAAACATTGTCCTTCTCCTGAAAGGGTTTGGATATTAGGCCTTAAGTAACTGACTATATCCAAAAATTACAAAAAAAACGGGGAAAAGTCAAACAAAGTTTGACAAAAAAATAGGCGGTTAATCGGGTTTTCGCATGATATCCAGGGGGGTCGCACCTGCTGTGTCCAGAAAAACAATCGCGGTGGTGTTGGGATGGACACAGGTGACGGGTGACCTGTTGGTGTCCATAAGCCCCTTGACCCGGGCGGTTTGAGGGATCTGCCCCGGTGACAGAATTTCGACCGTGTCATCTGTGGACAGCTTGTTTTTTATCTCAACCGTATATGCGTTGCCGGCGGATTTTTTCGTTATTTTTCCGATGAAACTGTGAATTGTCCCCCCGCGACTGTTTTCAACGTTGGAAAGCACCCGGTCGGGCGCCGTGAAATAGAAGCCGGTACTGTAGGTCCTGTGGTAAACAGAGGCCAGTGCTTTTATCCATTCGGGCTTTACAGCGTAGTTTTCCGGATCGGAACAAAAGGCGTCGACCGCCTGCCTGTACGTGCTCAAAACTGTGGCCAGATAGTTGATTCCTTTCATTCGCCCTTCTATCTTGAAAGCGGATACCCCCGAGCCGACCAGTTCCGGGATGTGCCCGATCATGCAGAGATCGTTGGCGTTGAGAATATAGGATCCCCGCTCGTCTTCCATGACGGGGCAGTACTCGCCGGGCCGCTGTTCTTCAACCAGTGCATAGCGCCACCGGCATGGATGGCTGCACTGTCCCCTGTTGCTGTCTCTTGATGTAAAATAACTGCTTAATAGACAGCGTCCCGAGTAGGAAACGCACATGGCCCCGTGTATAAACACTTCGGTTTCCATGGACGATGCCGCGGCAATCTCTTTTATCTCTTCGAGGGACAGCTCCCGCGCGAGATTGATCCGTTTTACGCCCTGGTTTCGCCAGTATTCGGCTGCCCAGCGGTTTGTCGTATTGGCCTGGGTGCTCAGATGGACGGTAAGATGCGGCGCGATTTTTTTAACCAGCCGGAAGACGCCCGGATCTGAAATGATGACCGCATCCGGGTGGATATCGCCGAGTTTTTCCACAAAACGGCCGAGTTGTTTTAAATCGCTGTTTCTGGGATAGATATTGCAGGCGATGTAAACTTTCACCGCCGCCTGACGGGCAAAGGCCACCGCATCGGTCAGTTCCGCATCTGAAAAATTGCCCGAAAAATTCCTCAGGCTGAACGCTTTCCCGGCAATATACACCGCATCCGCCCCGTAATGAACGGCTATCTCGAGTTTTTCAAAATCGCCGGCTGGTGCCAGCAGTTCCGGTTTGTCTGGTGCTGAAGGCATATCTGTTTGGTGCCCCCGGGAGGGATCGAATAGGGGCATTAACCTCTTGTAATAATTTTATTTTTATTTTTT